>NZ_JBPQTX010000192.1:0-13721 GCF_051386555.1 Streptomyces sp. URMC 126 | reverse complement strand
CCCCGCCCGCGTCGCGGACCACTCCCGCCAGCCAGGCCTCCGCGTCGGCGATCAGCAGGACGTCGGACGCCGTGGCCGGTGACGTGTGCCCGGCCGCCCAGCGCAGAGCCCCGGACGCCTCGGCACACGGTGGGCGGCCGGGGCCGGGGCCGGGCCCCCGCCCCGAGCGGAGGGCCTCTGCGGCCGCCAGGCACTCGGCCGCCGCCCGTCCGGCCAGCCCCGCCAGCTCCGCGCCGGCGGCGGGTGGCAGCGGCGGGCGGTCGCCGTCCCGGCGCCGGGCGAGCATCAGGGAGCCACCGCCGACCGCCTCGTACACGGGCAGCATGAACGCTTCCCAGGGCGGGTTCCGGCCGTCCCGTGAGGCCGCCTCCATGTGGTACTGGAGGTACGTCCCCTGTGCGAGGAACAGGGCCCGCCGCGCCGCCGCCAGCTCCTCCACGCCGCCGTCGTGCGGGCGGACCAGCCGGTCGGTCACGGCCGGGCACGCCGCGGCGGCCCGGGTCAGGGAGCGGGCGATGTCGTGCCGCAGTTGTCCGGCCGCCCCCCGGGGCCAGGCGAGCAGGCTCGCCACCGCGCCGATCCCCCCGCCGAGCAGGACGGTGAGCAGCCGGACGGCGGGCAGGTCCCAGTCGGGCGGCCCCACCTGCCCGAAGACCAGGACGAGGGCGATGGTCACCACGCCCTGGGTCCACGCGGGGCCGAGCACCGGGCCCACGGTCAGGCCCACGAGCAGGAAGAGGGGGGTGAAGGCCGCGTAGAAGACGGTCGTGCCGTCCGCGGCGAGCAGCATCCCGGTGGCGAGGGCGCCGCCCACGACCGTCCCGACGACGCCGGGGACCAGCGCGGCACGGGTGTCGGCCGCGGAGGTGCGCATGAGGCTGAGGATCGTCAGCAGCACCCAGAAGCCGTGCGGCAGTTCCAGGGCGCCGACCAGGAACCGGGCGCCGGCCAGGGCGAGGGAGAGCCGGACGGCGTTCCGGAACAGGACGGACGTCGGCGCAAGGCGCACGGTCAGCCGGTGCCACCACCACGCCGCGGTGCCGACGCCCGCGTACGCGAAGGGGCTGCCCGGATAGTCCCAGACGGCGGACAACCGGCCGCCGGCCGCCAGCCGCCCCGCCTCGCACGCCACGAGAGTCCCTTCCACCACCCGGCGGACCACGGCGTCCTGACGCAGCCGTTCGGCCGTGGCCCGGTCGAGCCCCCGGGCCCGCTCCTCGTCGAACGCGGTCAGCACGGCGGACAGATCGTCGCCGCTCTCCGGAACCCGGACGTCCAGGTGTGCCGACGAGCCGTCCGTACGCGGCGACGAGCCGTTCGTACGCGGCGGCGGGCCGTCAGTGCGCAACGACGAGGCGGTGCGCCGCAGGGAGTCCGCGCAGTGCCGCAGCAGCCCGGGCGCGTCCGGTACGCGCCCGCCGTGGTCGTCGACGATGCCGTCGAGGAGGTCGCGCACATGCCGCACCGCGGCGCGGGTGTGGACGAGGGCCCGGTCCCGGTGCGCGGCCGAGGTGGGGCGTTCCGTCGGCGGCACCGCGGACAGCAGCGTCGCCGCCAGGGCCCGGTCGGCCGCTTCCCGCGGGCCCCGGACGTCCGCGGCCCCGCCGTCGCCCGCCAGGAGGCGCCCGACGGCGCCGCAGTAGTCGGCCGTGGCCTCGGTGGCGTCGGCGAGGAGCGTCCGGTAGGGGACGGCCGGCGGCTCGCGCCACAGCAGCCGGTCCACGAGGGCGGTGAGCAGGACGCCGACGGTGAGGCCCGCCAGGCGGGCGGGCAGGGTGTCCGGCGCGTACGGCGGGAAGCACGGGAGCACGTAGTAGAGCTGGAAGGCGGGCGCCGGCCCGGCCGTCCGCGGCCCGCCGTTCGCGAGCAGGGAGACGACGAAGCCCACGACCAGCATCCCCAGCGCCGCCGTCCAGTCGTGGACCGCGAGGAGGGTGCCGGCGGTGACCAGCGCCCAGCCGACGGGCAGCGTCAGCAGCACCGTCCTCGTACGCCGCGGGGGCGGCCCCGGGATCGAGGAGAAGAGGATCAGGGGCAGCGCGCCGAACATGGCGAAGAGCGCCATGTCGCGCCGGCCGAAGGCGTAGGCGAGCGTGTAGAACCCCGCGCAGCCGGCCACGGTCAGCCACGTGGCGCGCCGCAGCGCCTCCGGCCCGCCCGGAGCGCGCAGGAGCCGGCGGAGCGGTCCGCCCGTACCGGGCCGCGGATCCGATGTGCCGGTCACAGGGCCACGGTAGGGGAACCGCACTCCGCCGCAACTCGGCCGACGGCCGCCTGTGTCCTGCCAGGACGGGAGGGGAGGCCGCCGACCGGCGCGGGCCGGGCTCGCGCGGTCTTGTGCGGTCGGACCTTCGCCGTCAGACCTTCGCGGTCGGACCTTCGCCGTCAGACCTTCGCGGTCTGGCGGAACTCCTTTACGAACGCCGAGCAGAAGGCCGGCAGGTCGCCCGGCTTCCGGCTGGTGATCAGCGTGTTGGGCCCGCCCGTGCACACCTTCACCTGCTCGTCCACCCAGGTGCCGCCGGCGTTGCCGATGTCGGTGCGCAGGCTGGGCCAGGAGGTCAGGGTCCGGCCGCGCACCACGTCGGCCTCCACCAGCGTCCACGGGGCGTGGCAGATCGCCGCGACCGGCTTGCCCGCCTCGAAGAAGTCCTTGACGAAGGAGACGGCGCCCTCGTGCATGCGCAGCGCGTCCGGGTTGGCCACGCCGCCGGGGAGCACCAGGCCGTCGTACTCCTGGACGGACACCTTGTCCACCACGTCGTCGACGGGGAAGGTGTCGGCCTTGTCGAGGTGGTGGAACGCCTGCACGCTGCCCGACTCGGTGGAGACGAGCCGCGGGGTGCCGCCGGCGTTGCGGACCGCCTGCCACGGGTCGGTCAGCTCGACCTGCTCGATGCCTTCCGGGGCCACGAGAAATGCCACCTTCATGCGGTGATCTCCTTGTTCCTGCTCGTCTGGGCTTGTCCGGATCCGTCGGGATCCGCTGTCACGACGGTCACGGCGCCGGGGGCCGTCACGGGTAGCGGCAGATGCCTCCCGTGCCCTGGGCCGGGGTCCGGGCCTCGCCGGGTTCGAGAACCCGCACGTCGGCGCCGGTCAGCAGGGCCGCCCGGACCGCCACGTCCGCCAGGCGCCCCTGGTGGGGCTCCCCGCCGCCGTCCGGCGGCAGGTCCTCCCGGCGCTCGGCGAGCTCGGCGGGCGAGTCGCCGAACCAGGCGGTCCGCTGGTCCCGCGGGTCGTCGGTGACCGTCAGGGTCCCCACCCGGCCGACGGCGAGCGCGTCGAGCGTGGCGCGGACCCCTTCGACCGCGTGCCCGCCGGGCGCGAGCTCATGCTCCAGCGTGCGGAGCAGTTCCGCGGTGCGGGCGTGGCCGGCCCGGGCGACCTCCGTCTCGGTACGGGCCGTGCGCACGGCCGCCGAGCCGTCCGCGGACCGGCTGCCGCTGACGTGCCCGACGGTGACGTCCCGGCGGACCCGCGCGGGCAGGTGCTTGGTCAGGTACTGCCGGGCCCGGACGTCGCCGGCGACCAGCAGCAGGGAGGCCGACACCTCGGAGAGCGCCTCGTCCACGGCCGCGGCGACGACCTTCGCGTTCCGCTCCCAGGAGTCCTCGGCCCGGTGCTGGAAGCGCATGTTCGGCAGGCCCGGGCTGCGCAGGATCTCGTCGTCGGTCCCCTGGACCGTGCGCCGACGCGCCTCGGTGCCGCCCTCGGGATGGATGAGGAGGTCGGCGCCGGTGCGGTCGACGACGGCCACGACGTGCGCGGGGTGCTCCTGCCGCCACTCCAGCAGCGGCAACAGGTGGGGCACGTCGGCGTATTCGGCGATGTCGCCGTGGTGGCCCCCGGGCAGTTCGGCGGCGTGGCGCACCTCGCCGTGCGAGGCGAAGAGGGCGAGGACGCCGGTGCCGGGGAGCGCGTCCATGACGCGTGTCGTGAGCGCGTCGACGGTGGCGGCGTCGGCGCCCTCCCGGGCGAGCCGGGCGGCCAGTTCACGCCAGCGGGCCCCGGCCTCCTCGGCCCGCTCGGGGCGTGCTTCGCGGTCGAAATAGACGGAGGCGAACGGGCCCGGCGCGGCCAGCAGCTCGCGCAGGGACCCCAGATCGGTCCGAGTGGCGTTCCGGGTGGCAAACCGGGTGGCAGTGGTCATGCGGACTCCTCCTCCCGGGCGGTTCCCGCCCACCCCTCCAGCTGAGCAGATGGGGCACGACGGCGCACGCTGGGGCGCGTACCCCAAAACCACGCCTCGACCGGCCGGTTACAGGTCGTGACGGAATGAATGCTCTCTGGAATCATTGGAGTTGAGCGGGTCGAGGAGGGTCGGCGCCCCAAGGAGGGGAGGGCGTCCGGGGCAGCCTCGACCCCTCCGTGCGTCCTGGTCGGGTCGGATGGGGTCTGTGCGCCGGCGGGCACATCTCAAAGCCATCCTTGGGTTCAGTAACGGAATTCATTATTCGACTTATGGATGGATTGCCGCTAGCGTCGAAAGCGGCCCGGGAGCGCGGCAACGACCGCCTCCCACCGGCCCTTTCCGCGATTCTCTGCACGTCAGCTACCGATGGGCGGTGACCTCCCATGCCGGCCGAGCGCCGCACGACGTCTCCCTGGACGTTCATGGCCGCGACGGCGATCCTCTGGGGGTCCGCCTTCCCGGCGATCCGCGTCGCCCTCGACGGCTACTCCCCGACGGTCATCGCCGTCCTGCGGCTCGCCTGCGCCGTGGCGATTCTCGTCCCCTGCGCGCTCACCGGCCGGATCAGCCGGCTGCGGCGGGCGGACGCCCTGCGGATGGCGGGCTTCGGCCTCACCGGGATGACCGCCTACCAGCTGCTGCTGTACGCGGGGGAGCGGCACGTGGAGGGCGGCACCGCCGCCATGCTGGTCGCCACCTCGCCCGTCTTCGCCACGCTCCTCGGCATGCTGGTCCTCAAGGAGCGGCCCGGCGCCCGGGGCGTCGTCGGCCTGCTGGTGGCGCTGGGCGGAGCCCTCGTCGTCGCCACGGCCGGCGGGGCCGGCGGCGGCTCGCACGCCGGCATGGCGATGATCGTCCTCGCCGCCGCCGCGCAGGCCGGCTCGTTCGTCCTCCAGAAGCCGCTGCTGCGCCGCTACTCCGGCCTCGACTGCATCTTCTACGGCAGCCTCTTCGGTCTGCTGCCCCTGCTGTTCGCGGTCCCGGACGCCGTACGGCAGTCGGCCGAGGCCGGCTGGCAGCAGGGGGCGGCCGTCGGCTGGCTCGGCCTCGGCTGCACCGTCCTCGCCTTCTGCACCTGGTCGCGCGTCCTCCGCGCCGCGACGGCCGCCACCAGCTCGCTGGTTCTCTACGCCGTGCCCGTCGCGGCCCTGGCCCTGGACGCGGCCCTGTTCGGCAACGTCCCGGCGCCGATGGCCGGCGTCGGCGGGCTGGTCGTGCTGCTGGGCGTGGCCGTCGCCGCGACGCGGCGCAGGCCGCCCCGGCGGGTGGCCGGCGCCGGTACGCCGTCCCCCGACGGCATGCCGTCCGGCGCGGACGCGTCGTCCCGCTGCGGCGGTACGTCATCCGGCACCGCCTCGTCGGTCGGCACCGCCTCGTCGGTCGGCACCGCCTCGTCGGTCGGCACCGCCTCGCCGGTCGGCGACGGGAGCCCGTCGGCGGAAGCCGCCACGGCGGAAGGCGCGACGGCGGAAGGCGTGACCGGGGAAGGCGCCATCGCGGCGGACGGCGGCGCGGCAGGCGGCGGGGAGCGGTCGCGCGGGCGGCACGCGGTGGCCGCCGGCCGCTGAGCCGGCCGCTCAGCCGGCCAAGGCGGCGGCCAGACTGCGGCCAAGGCGGCGGCCAAGGCCCCTCATTGGCACCGCCGTCAGTGGCATCGCACCCCCGTCGGTGGCGCGCGTCTTGGCGTCGGCTCTAGTGGTGCCGGCCCGGTCGTCAGCGACGCCGCCCGCGCCCTGCCTCGCCGCTTCGCTCAACCCACGTCACTCGCGCCCCGCCGGATCCGTGCCGCCCCCAGCCCCCCGCACGGGCCCGCGCCGCGTCGGGCGTCAGCCTTCCAGCAGCGGCCGCACCCGGGACAGCGTCTCGCGCACGTTCTCCTCGGTCACCATCCCGAGTGCCTCGTCCAGGTCCGCCCAGTGCAGCTCCGCGCCCGGATGCTCCGGACGGGCCGCCTCCGGCGTCCCGCTCGTCAGGACGAAGCGCAGGTCGGCGTGCTCGTGTGCCGGCTCCCGGTCGGACGCGGGCACCGGCAGGACCCCGACGTACACCAACTCCCCGCCCGGCCACGGCGCCAGGTCCGTCAGCGCCGTCTCCTCCCGCCCCTCCCGCAACACCACGCCCAGCGGATCGTGCTCTCCGGGGTCCCCGTGCCCGCCCACCAACAGCCATGATCCGTGCAGCGGGTGCCGGCGCAGCAGCACCCGGCGGCTCTCCCGGTGCACGATCACCGCCGTCGCGGTGAGGTGCAGGGGCAGGGAACGCGCCCAGGGGTCGTCGTCGGCGGCGAGCAGCGCGCGCACCCGCTCGACGGCGGCGGACTCGCGCTCGTCGGCGGGCCGGTAACGGGTCACGAGGTCCAGGACGGACCGGCGGGGTGCGATCATGTGCGGCATCCTAGGGAGCGGCCGTCCAGGGCCCAACGGAATTACGGGGGGCGGCCTCTTCCGGGCCCGATCGCCGCCTCCCGTGCGGAGCTTCGGCCCCGCCGACGGGAAGCCGCGCTCACCCGGCGGCGTGGTGGCACGCCTCGATCAGCGCCCGCAACTCCGCCCTCGGCGGATCGGGACGCACCGCCAGGTACGCCCGCATGACCGGCGCGGGATCCCGCAGCCGCCGGAAGACCACGCCCGGGACCGGCAGTTGGTCGGCGTGCGGCGCGTAGAAGACCGTCCACGACGGCTTGCCGTAACCGATGGACGCCAGGGTGTCCTGCGCCGAGGTGAACTCGGGGCCGAACTCGGGGACGAAACCGGCCTCTTCGCAGGAGCGCACCACCAGGTCGTACAGCGCGGGGTTGCGTTCGCGGCGGGAGAGGCGCAGGGGGAGCCCGGCCAGTTCGGCCACGGCGATCGTGTCGCGCACGGCCAGGTCGTGCCGGGCGGGCAGCGCGACCATCACGTCGTCCTCCCACAACGGCAGCAACTCCACGCCGGGGGCCGCCCGGTCGCCCCGCAGCAGGGTCGCGTCCAGCTCGCCCGAGCGGACGCGCCGGAGCCGTTCGTCGGTGGGGGCGGTGACCAGTTCCACCTGGGCCAGGGGAGCGCGCCGGGCGAAGCCGTCGAGGATCGCCTCCAGCCGGGCGCCCAGCCCCGAGCTGGTGCCGAGCCGCAGGGTGGCCGCACGTTCGGTGCGCAGCTCGTCGACGGCGGCCCTCGCCCGCTCCCGCGCGGCGAGCACCTCACGGGCGTGCGGCAGCAGCCGGCGTCCGGCCTCCGTCAGGGCGACGGCGCGGGTCGTCCGGTCGAAGAGCGGCATGCCCAGCTCCCGCTCCAGCCGGCGCACCTGCTGGCTCACCGCCGACTGCACGATGTGCAGCCGCTCGGCGGCCCGCCCGAAGTGCAGCTCCTCCGCCACCGCCAGGAAGTACTCGAACTGCCGGAGCTCCACGCCCCCGCCTCCCACCCGCACTGATCATGATTCGTGATGAGTGTAGGCGCGCTTCGCCTCTTGGTCGCGGGCGCTCGCCGCGATGGAGTGGGGATCACCGACGGACCGGCAGCAGCGCCCGTCCGGCCGCCCGGAAAGGGGCTTCCCAATGGCCTACGCGCACGTCAACGGCGTCACGCTCCACTACGAGGACGAGGGCACCGGGCCGGCCCTGCTGTTCCTGCACGGCTGGGGCACCAGCGGGCGGGTGTGGGGCGCCCAGCTCCCCGCATTCGTCCCGGACCACCGCGTCGTGACCGTCGACTGGCGCGGCTGCGGCCGCTCGGACCGGCCCGCCGAGGGCAACGACATCGGCACGGTGGTCGCCGACCTCGTGGAGCTGATCGGCGCCCTGGGGCTGGACCGGCCCGTGGTCGTCGGCTCGTCCATCGGCGCCGTCTTCGCCCTCGAACTGGCCCTGCGCCACCCCGAGCTGATCGCGGGGGCGGTCTCGGTGGACGGCTCCGCCCACTGGCCGACGCTCGAACCGTCCTCCTCCGACCTCGCCGCCGGCCTGCGCGAGGACCGGGCGGGCACCCTCGCGGGCTGGGTCCCCGGCTGGTTCGGGCCGGACGCCTCGCCGGTGCTGGCCGACTGGACGATCCGCCAGATCCTGGACTCGGGGGTCTTCGTGGACGGGCAGTTCGACCAGGCCCTCGCGTACGACCCGCGCCCGGCGCTGCCGGGGCTTCGGGTGCCGGTCCACTACGTCCACGGGGAGCTCAGCCACATCCCGGTCGCGATCTCCCGGGAGTGCGCCGAGCTGACCCCCGGCGCCGAGCTCCGCGTCATCGCCGGTGCCGGCCACATGGCGCACCAGGAGCGGCCCGCCGCCTTCAACGCGGCGCTGCGGGGCCTGCTCGCCGTCATGCGGGACGGCGTTCCCGCGTAGTGAAGCGCCCTGCCTCTCTTCCGCTTTGACAGCCGAAGCCGCGCAAACCGTAGAAGCCGCACAAACCGTAGAAACTGTAGAAACGGACACCCTTCCATGCCCACCACCACCGTCTCCCTCTCCCGCGGCGAGGCCGCCGTCGCCTACGACCGCACCGGCTCCGGCCCCGGCCTGGTCCTCGTCCACGGCACGGGGACCACCAAAGAACAGTGGCAGCCCCTGACCGCGGCGGTCGCCGACCGCTTCACGGTGGTGGCTCCCGACCTCTCCGGATCCGGTGCCACCACCGACCACGGCGGCCCCCTCACCATCGCCGACCTCGCCGACGAGGTGCTCGCCGCCGCCGACGACGCCGGGTTCGGCACCTTCCACCTGGCGGGCCACTCGCTGGGCGCCGTGGTGGCCGCGCACCTCGCGGGCACCCACCCCGGCCGGGTCCGGTCGCTGGCGCTGCACGCCGGGTGGGTCCGGACGGACGCCCGGATGGCGGCGGAGTTCCGCTACTGGCTCGCCCTGCTCCGTGCCGACGCCCTGCACGGCACCGGCCTGTTCGCCCGGATGCTCCCGCTGATGGCCTTCGGCCCGCGGTACTGGGAACACACCGACGCCGCCGCCTACGAGGACTTGGTCCAGGCGCTCTCGGGGATGATCGCCCCCGGCACCGACCGGCAGGCGGAGGCCGACCTGACGGTCGACCTGAGCGCGCTGCTGGGCCGGATCACCGCGCCCACCCTGGTCCTGGCCAGCGCGCACGACCGGATCATCGGAGCCGAGCAGCAGCGGGCCCTGCTGGCCGGTATCGCGGACAGCCGCTACGCGGAGATCGACGCCGGGCACGGCGCCCCCGGGGAGGACCCGGAGGGCTTCGTCACGAAGCTCGCGGCCTTCCTGGACGAGCGGCTCGCTGACGAGCGGTCGGCTGACGAGCGGCTGTCGGACGAGCGGCCGGCGGAGGAACGTCCGGTCGGCGAAGGACCGGCCGTCGAGCCCCCGGCCGTCGAGCCTTCGGTGAACGAACCGTCGACGGGCGAGCGGGAGCCGGCGGGCCTCCGCTGACCGCCGGCCGGCCTCAGACCTCCAGGTCGGACTCGATGCGCTTGAGCTGGTGGCGGGCCATCGCCAGGTTGGCCCGCTGGGAGTCCAGGACCAGGTACAGGAAGAGGCCGTTGCCTCCGCGCCCGGTGAGCAGGCGTATGAGGTGGTACTGGGTGCCGAGCGTGATGAGGATGTCCTCGATGCGGTCCTGGAGGTTCAGCATCTCCATGGCCCGCAGCTTGGCCCGTACGACGTCGGTGTTGGCCGCCGCGGCGACGTTGAGGTCGATGGACTGGGACCCGCCCAGGGTGCCGAGCGCCATGCCGCTGCCGTAGTCGACGAGTGCGACGCCGATGGCCCCCTCGATGGAGTTCATCGCGTCCTTGAGTGCCATTTCGGTGTTGGCCATGAGATTCCGCTTTCGGTGTCGAGAGGGGTCGGTGTCGAGAAGAGTCAGTGCCGGTCGGGAGGCGGGAGGCGGGGGGCGCGTGGGACGCGGCTGGGCCGAGTGCGAGCGGGCCAAGCGTGAGCGGGCCAAGCGCGAGCGGGCTGAGCGAGGGGGCGCCCTTCCGGGGGTGCTCGTCCGTCGCGACCCGGGACGCGTTCCTACGGCTGCCGCTGCCGCTGGAGGGCGCCGTCGATCAGGGCGCCGAGGCGGGGGCAGGCCCTGCGGGCCTCGATGTTGAGCCGGCCGACGTTCGCGTCGGCGGTGGCCAGCAGGGTCAGGACGCTGGCGGTGCCCGCCGCGTAGGTGGCGACGTAGCCGAACTCGCCGTTGACCAGCAGTTCGCGGAAGCCGCCGTGACCGACGGCGTCCGTCAGCCGGGCTCCCACGCCCAGCGCCGCGGCGGTCAGCGCGGCCACTCCGTCGGGTTCCGCGTTGGCGAGCAGATGGGCGATCACCAGGCCGTCCGTACTCGCCACCATCGCCCCGGTCAGATAGGGGACCCTGACTCGCAACTCCTGTAACTCGGCGAGCACTTCAGGTGGTGCGGCGGTCATCGACTGCCTCCTTCCGGCGAACTGCCTCAAGGCGCGCCTCATCATGGGTTCGGTGGAGTCGGAGTCGGGCGGGTGCACGGCACGGTCACACAATCCTCTCCCGCCCTCGGGCGATTACCGGTGGCGTCTCCGTTGCGACGGAAGGTATGCGAAAGGAGCGTGGTGGCGGGAGGGTTTCGGCATTTTCCCTCGGCACATTCGCCGACCGCCGGTCAGGGGAGTGGGCCGGAAATCGACGTTTCGATTGGTCCGGACCAGGTTTGGGGTCGCGGTCTCCGGCACCTCCGGTCCGCGAGCCTTCCGTTTCCTCCGGACGAGCCGGCGACATCCGGCGCGCCTCACCACTGCCCCCACTCCGGAGTCCACAGCGGCCCGGAGCACTTGACCGTGCGGTGGATGGGCGCGGTGCCGGTGCCCAGAATCCCGGGCAGCGCCGCCACCGGACCGGTGAGATAGCGGTAGAACGCCGTGACGTCCGGCGTCGTGACGCTGGCGTGCACATTGGCGTCCCCGGTGGTCGCCGCCGCGAAGGGCACCTCGGGGTGGGAGGCGAGCGCCCTGCCGACCTCCTCGATCCGGGACGGCTCGACATTCAGCCGCAGCAAGGAGCGGAAATTCCGCTGGAGCACCCGCGGGTGGTAGTCCACGTCGAAGTAGAGCACCCCGGCCGCCCGCAGCTCCGCCATCCGGCGCCGCACCGTGGTCTGCGACCAGCCGGTGGCCGTCGCGAGCTCTCCGACGGAGGCCCGGCCGTCCAGCGCGAGGACGTCGAACATCCGGCGGTCCTCCGGCCCGACCGGGAACGGCGGGGCCGGGTCGGCGGGCGGAACGCCCGGCGCCTCCCGGGGTGTGAGCGCGGCCACCTGGTCCGCGGACAACGGGCCCGACTTGGTCAGCAGGCTGCAGTCGTGACCGAAGAAGACGTGCAGCAGGGAGTGGGCCGCGACGTCCACCACCCGTGGCGTGCCCGGCAGCTTCTCCAGCAGGAGGGCGTCCTCCCCGGGGCGTTCGGGGCGCACGAGGCAGGTGATCTCGGTGCCGCCCGCCGCCAGATTGATCCAGGTGGTGTCCCTGCGCCGGGCCAGCGCCGCGCCGATCTGCGCGGACGCGCTCGGCGCGCAGCGGATCCGGACGATCCACGGCGCCTGGCCCATGCGCAGCGGCTCGGTGAGGCCCAGGACCCGCAGGACGCCCGCCGACCGCAGCCGCGTATAGCGGCGGGCCACCGTCTGGTCGGAGACGCCGAGCACCTCGGCGATCCTGCGGAACGACGCCCGGCCGTCGATCTGCAGGGCGTGGACCAGAGAGTGGTCGGCGGCGTCGAGCGGCGGCAGCACGGAGCGCGACGGGTCGGGCGCGGCGCCGAGCGTGGTGCCGAGCGCGGTCGCGAGCGTCGTACCGAGCGGGGAGTCGGGCAGGGGGTCGGGCAGGGAGCCGGACGGGATGTCGAATTCCACCGCCCCACGGTAAAGGATGTCGGATTTCACCGCCCGATGGGTCCTGGCTGGGGTGAGGGTGCCCTTCCGGCGGATCGTTCCCGTCGCGGGGCGACGCGGCGACCCGTCCGCGGCCCCCGAACGAACGGAGTAAGCACATGCGCAAATGGTGGCCCTTGGTGGCGGTGAGTCTGGGCGCCTTCATCCTGCTGGTGGACGTCACCATCGTGAACGTGGCCCTGCCGGAGATGGGAGACGACCTCCACGCCGACTTCTCCTCCCTCCAATGGGTGGTCGACGCCTACGCCCTGTCCCTCGCCGCGCTGCTGCTGGTGGCCGGCTCGCTGGCCGACCTCTTCGGGCACCGCCGGCTCTACGCGGTCGGCCTGACCCTGTTCGCCCTGGCCTCGCTGGGCTGCGGACTCGCCCCGAACGCGGGCGTGCTGGTCGCCGCCCGCGCGGTGCAGGGCGCCGGCGGCGCCCTGATGTTCGCCACCTCGGCGGCCCTGCTCGGCGCCACCTACCAGGGCCGGGACCGGGGTACGGCCTTCGGGATCTGGGGTGCCGTCAACGGCGCCGCCGCGGCGGCCGGGCCCATCCTCGGCGGGCTGCTCACCGAACACATCGGCTGGGAGGCGATCTTCCTCGTCAACCTGCCGATCGCCGCGGCGGCCGTGCTGCTCACCCTCCGCGTCGTCCGCGCCGACCGGCCGCGTACCGACGCGCGGCGCGCCCGGGTGGACATCCCCGGCGCCGTCACCTTCACCCTCGCCGCGGCGGCCCTCACCTACGGGCTGATCCGCAGCACCGAGTCCGGCTGGACCTCGGCCACCGTCCTGGTGTCGTTCGCCGTCACGGCCGCCTCCCTCGTCGGATTCGTCCTCGCCGAGACCCGCGCCGGACGCCGGGGCGAGGTGCCCATGCTGGACCTGGCCCTGCTCCGCCGGCCGTCCTTCGCCGGCCTGATGGGCGGCGCGCTGCTGTTCCAGGGCGGCGCGTTCGGCGGCCTGGTCCTGGTCTCCATCTGGCTGCAGTCCGTGCTCGGCCTCGGCCCGGTGGAGAGCGGCCTGGCCCTGACGCCGATGGCCGTGGCCTCCTTCCTGGTGGCCGCGTTCGCCGGGCGGTACACCCAGCGGCTCGCGCCGAGGCTGCCCATCGGCGTCGGCCTGCTGCTGGTCGCCGTCGGCATGTACCTGCTGTACACGGCGATGTCCGCCGACGCCGGCCGCTCGGCCCTGGTGCTCGGGCTGGCCGTGGCGGGGGTCGGTGTCGGCCTCGCCACGCCGGTGCTGGTCTCGGCCGCGACCGGCAGCGTGCCGCCGCGGCGGATGGGCATGGCCGCCGGCGCGGTCAACACCTTCCGCCAGCTCGGCACCAGCCTCGCCATCGCCGTCCTGGGCGCCGTCTTCACCCACGCCGCCCGCGCCGACCTCTCCGGCGCCGTCCCGGACGCGCACGGTGCCGCCTCCGCCCTCGCCGGCGGCCAGGCCCAGCGCATCGTCGCCGCCGCGCCGAAGGAGCACCGGGCCGCGGCCGAGGACCTGGTCCACCGCGCCTTCGCCGACGGCCTCCAGTCCGTCTTCCTCTGGTCCGCCGCCGCGGCGGTCCTCGGCGGCCTCCTGGTCCTGGCCCTCGTCCGCCCCAACCCGCCGCACCCCCCGACACCGGCCGCCTCCGGCGAGACGGAGCCCACCCGGGACACGGCCGTCAGGGCGTGACCGGGCGGGGTTCGGGT
>NZ_JBPQTX010000191.1:0-13747 GCF_051386555.1 Streptomyces sp. URMC 126 | reverse complement strand
GGCGTGGGAGGGGCGGCAGGGGGGCCGCCTCTCCCACGGGCCCCTGCCGCCCGGTGCCGGTCCGGTCACGCGGCGGTGGTGCTCCGGTCCTCCCCCGCGACGGCCCGCGCCTCCCCTTCCGTTCCGGTCTCCGCGTCCTTTCCCGTCCGGGGCAGGGTCCAGCTCGCCGGGAGTTCCTCCGCCGACTCCACGTAGCCGTCGGGGCGGACGAGCAGGGCCGTCCGGGCCGCGTCGGCGCGGGTGACGGTGAGGGCACGCGGCGGGGCGGGCGGGAGGTCGGGGCCGGTGTCGCGCGGCAGGACCCGGACGTGGGTGCCGGCGCGCAGCGCCTCGTAGAGGCGGGTGGGCCCGTCGCCGGTCTCGACGAGCGGCAGGTCGGGCGCGCGGCGGCCGGTGAGGGGGTGGGCGCCGGGGGGTGCCGGGTAGGCGATCGCGAGGCCGGAGACGGTACGCGCCATGCGGTGGCCCACGGCCGGTGCCAGGTGCAGGGCGCGGGCGGCGGTGTCGCGGACGCTCCTGGCCACCGGGGAGTCGAGCAGCACCGCGCGGACGATGGCGCCGCTGACGCGCAGCACCTGTTCGCCGACCGGGTGCCGTTCGTCGTGGTAGCTGTCCAGCAGGGCCTCCCCGGCCCGGCCTTGGAGGACGGCCGCGAGCTTCCAGCCCAGGTTGGCGGCGTCCTGGAGGCCGGCGTTCATGCCCAGGCCGCCGGCGGGCGAGTGGACGTGGGCGGCGTCGCCGGCCAGGAACACCCGGCCGTCGCGGTACTGGGGCACCTGGCGTTCGTCGCTGTGGAAGCGCGACGTCCAGCGGGCCTCGCGGAAGCCGAAGTCGGTGCCGAAGAGGGCGTGGGTGACCTCCTTCAGCTCGTCGAGGTCGACGGGGGCGTCGGCGGGCAGCCGGGTGCCGCGCCGCCAGGCGATGACCCGGAACCAGCCGTCGCCGAACGGGACGACGAACGAGAACCCCTCGGCGCCGCCCCGGAACGCGGGCAGTTCGCGGGGCGCGGTGTCGAGCCGCACGTCGGCGAGCATCACGGAGTCGAGCACGGCCCGGCCCGGGAAGGGCATCCCGATGGCCTTCCGCACGGTGCTGTGCACGCCGTCCGTGCCCACCACGTAGCGCGCCCGCAGGGTGCGCGTGGTGCCGTCGGGCTCCTCGACGTCCAGCTCGACGCCGTCGGCGTCCTGCCGCAGCCCGGTGCAGCGCACCCCGCGCCGGATGTCGGCGCCCGCCGCCACGGCGCGCTCCTGGAGGAGGCGCTCGACGTTGTACTGCGGAGTCATCAGAACGCCCGGGAACCGGGTCTCCAGCCGGCCGAGGTCGATGGCGGTCCGCCCGAACAGGCGCACCGCGTCGACCAGGTGCCCGGTGGCGATCAGCGCTTCGGCGAGCCCCCGCGCGTCGAAAGCCTCCAGGGTGCGGGCGTGCACGGCGAAGGCCCGGGTGAGGTTGGACTCCGTGCTCCGCCGCTCCAGCAGCACGACGCGGACGCCGGAGGCGGCGAGGTCCCCGGCCAGCAGCAGGCCGGTGGGCCCGGCCCCGACGACGAGCACGTCCGCCGCCGGCGCGGTCGTGCGGGCGGACATGGCGGTACGAGCGGACATGACGGCCTCCCTCGGCCGGATTTCCTATGACCTGGTTCTTCCAGTGCACACCCGGACCGCGCGGTATGTCAACAGTCGTTGAATTAGGAGCCGCAGGCGTCCGGGGGCGTCATCGGCAGGGGCGTGAGCAGGCGTCTCGGCAGACGCTTCGGCAGCTACCCCACCAGGTGTTCCGGCAGGTCAGGGCGATGGCGCACGGGCAGCGGCGGGCCGGGCCGCGACGGGCGTGCGGCCCGGCCCGTCCCGCTCACACGCCTATACGGCCACCCCTTGCACAGGCGCCTATACGGGCACCGCCGCCCGGAGGAACGGCTCGGCCGCGCGGCGCCAGGCGGCGGGCTGGTCGTAGTGGAGGAAGTGACCGGCGTCGGCCACCTCGGCGTAGCGGCCCTGCGGGAGGACGCGGACCATCTCCTGCGCCTCGGCCCGGCCCAGCTCGCCGTCCAGACCGCGCACGACGAGGGCGGGGCACTCGACGAGGGCCAGCTCCTCCCAGTGGGCGTCGTGGGCGTAGGCCTCACGGGCCATGAGCATCTGCCGGCGGAAGAACAGCGGGCGCCAGCCGTCCGCGCGCTCGGCCATCACCTCGGCGTAGAAGTCGCCGCGGGCGGGGGCCGGGCGGTCCAGGGTCGGATCCTCCTGGCCGAACCAGCGGCGGACGTCCGCCAGCGTGGCGAAGGGCACCGGCCAGGACTTGAACCACTCGCCCCAGCGGCGCTGCGTGGCGGCGCCCAGCGCGGAGGCGCGCATGTCACAGATCACCAGGGCCCGGACGAGGTCGGGCCGGCGGGCCGCCAGCCGCCAGGCCGTGAGGGCGCCCATCGCGTGACCGATCAGGGTGACCGGAGCGAGCCCCAGCCGCTCCACGACCGCCTCGGCGTCGGACACGTAGGCGTCCAGCACGTACGGGCCGCCGACGGGCTTCTCGCTGCGCCCGTGCCCCCGCTGGTCGAGGGCCACCACGCGGTACCGGTCGGAGAGCCAGCGGGCCGTCTCGGCCCAGTGCGCCGCGCGGCCCATCAGGCCGTGCAGCAGCAGCACCCCGCCCGCGCCCGGTTCGCCGGCCGCCTCCAAGGGGCGGTACCCCCGCCCCGGGAGCAGGGCCGGCACGGCGCCCGCCGGTGCCCGGCCGAGCGGGTCGGCCGCGGGCATCCGGTCGGCGAACTCCCAGGCGGCGAGCCGCACTCCACCGCTCCCACTGACATCGATACGCCGCGCCATCACTCCTGGCATCCCCACTTCACCCCCGGACAGCTCCACCTTATGGAACCCCCTTTCGAATGAGACGGTTCTCGCGCTCAACACCCCTCGTTCGAGTGACCGGGGCCGAGGGTTGACCGTCGTCGCCAAGGGGAGAAATCGACTCGGGCGCGGACCGCTCGGGGAAACAGGTCCGCGAGGCGCACCCTGGGAGCTCGGGGCCCCGGGTCGCCAGAGGGGGAATACGGGGAGGCGGGGCCCCGGCCGCCCGTGAGGGCGCCGGGGCCCTTGTCATGCTCGGCGCCCCTGCGGGGCGCGGGGATCCGCTCACCGGTGGCACTCGGCCAGGGCGCGCGCGTTCGCCCGGCCGCGGCGCCTTGGTCCGCGCCGCGCACAGCGCCCGCGCCGGGCGCACGGAGACGACCACGCGCGCCGCTCCTGCCGGGCGGCCCGGTCCAGCCACAGCCGGAGCCCCGGCCGATGCCCGCCCTCCATAGGGCGCCCCCGCCAGGCGAGCGGGGACGATCGCGCACAGCGCTCCTGCCAGGCAGCCCGGTCCAGCCGCAACCGGGACCCCGGCCGACGTCCGCCCTCCATAGGACACCCCCGCCGGACGAGCGGCGACGATCGCGCACAGCGCTCCCGCCGGGCACGCAGACCCGGCCGCAGCCGATGCCCGTCCTCCATCGGGCGCCCCCGCCGGGCGAGCGGCGACGATCGCCCGCAGCGCTCCTGCCGGGCGGCCCGGCCCGGCCGCAGCCGATACCCGCCCTCCATAGGGCACCCCTGTCGGACGAGCGGCGACGATCGCACGCGGTGCTCCCGCCGGGCGGGCCGGTCCAGCCGCAGTCGGAGCCCCGGCCGATGCCCGTCCTCCATGGGGCACCCACGACGGGCGCACGGCGACGATCGCCCGCGCCGCTCCCGTCGAGCGGCCCGGTCCAGCCGCAACCAGAGCCCCGACCGACGCCCGCCCTCCGTGGGGCGCCCCAGCCGGGCGAGCTAAGACGATCGCACGCAGCGCCTCCACCGAGCGGCCCCGCCTGCTCGCGCACCGCGCGTCGGCCGGCGCCGGTGCGGCATGCGGCGACCGCCCGCGGCGCGCGGGAGCGATCGTGCGCGACGCTTCCACCGGGCCGACGGCAGCCGCACATCGCACTCGCGCGGCAGCCGCACGTCGCACTCGCGCCCCGACGCAGGCGGGCAGCATGCGGAGCACCCCGTGCCTCATCGGGCCCCCTCCCTGGTCGGCGGCGCGAGCGCATATGCCACTACGCCAGCGTGACACGCCCCGGGGGCGTCTGTACGCGATCCGTCGACTTCCGCCGACTCCGGCCGGGGAATGGGTAGTTGACCACACCGCCGCGCCGGGCGGCACCCCGTCGGCGGCGGCGCGTGGGCCCGTGCGGCGGCGCGGGGGCGGCGCGCGCGGGCCGCGCGGGCGGGTGGCGCGCGGCCGGCGGCGGGGGGAAACGGCCGGTCAGCGCCGGTCGTCCGAGGTGAGGGCCGCGCGGGCCGGGGTCAGCGCTTGGCGACGAAGACGTGCGAGGCGATCTCCGAGGCCAGCTCGGCGGACTCGCCGCTGCTGCCGACCATCACCCCACCGGGCGACTCCGTCACGCTGACCACGGCACCCGGCTGCACTCCCACGCGACGCAGGGTGTGCATCAGCTGCGCGTCGCTCTGGATGGGCTCGCCGATGCGGCGCACGACGACGGTCTTGCCCTCCGTCCCGGGGGTCAGGTCCAGCAGGCTGACCATGTCCTCGTTCAGGTACGGGTCGGCCTCCGCCTTCTCGCCGAGCTCCTCCAGGCCGGGGATCGGGTTGCCGTACGGCGACTCGGTGGGGTGGCGCAGCAGCTCCAGCACGCGGCGCTCGACGGCCTCGCTCATCACGTGCTCCCAGCGGCAGGCCTCCTCGTGGACCTGCTCCCACTCGAGGCCGATCACGTCGACCAGCAGGCACTCGGCGAGCCGGTGCTTGCGCATGACGCGCGTCGCCAGCCGGCGGCCTTCCTCGGTGAGCTCCAGGTGACGGTCGCCGGCGACCGTCACGAGGCCGTCGCGCTCCATCCGCGCGACCGTCTGGCTCACCGTCGGGCCGCTCTGGTCCAGCCGCTCCGCAATGCGCGCACGCATCGGGACCACACCTTCCTCTTCCAGCTCCAGGATGGTGCGGAGATACATCTCCGTGGTGTCGATCAGTCCGGACATGCGGTGCCCCTCGATAAGTCGTGCGCTGGCCCTGGACCCAATTCTGACGCATACCACCGACAAGCCGGGCGCGTACCGCCCGGCCCGCGGCCGCCGTATTGACAGGGCCCAGGTCAAAGCCGCAACGTGAGCCGCGCCATCACGACGGCCCCCGGGCGGCGGCACGACGCCGCCGGGCCGCCGCCGTGCGGGCGCGACCTGACCTGACGCCGACGACGCCGACAGAGATGCCGAGGGACCCATGGCGATGAGCGGGAACGAGCTGGCCGACCGGTTCTTCGACGCCGCGATCGAGCTGCTCCGACGCGCCCGCGACGAGGAGGCCGAGCACATCGCCGCCGCGGCGGCCCTGATCGCCGACACGGTCGCGGACGGTGGGCGGATCTTCGTCTTCGGCGCCGGCCACTCGTCGATCGCCGCCCAGGACGTCGTCTACCGCGCCGGTGGCCTGGCCCTGGTCAACCTGCTCGCCGTCCCCGGGACGGTCGGTGTCGACGTCACCCCCGCCACCCTCGGCAGCGCGCTGGAGCGGGTGGACGGGCTGGCGGGCGCGGTGCTCGACACCAGCCCGGTGCGGGCGGGCGACGTCCTCGTCGTGATCTCCCTCTCCGGCCGCAACGCGCTGCCCGTGGAGATGGCGATGAACGCCCGCGCCCTCGGCGTCCGCGTCGTCGGCGTCACCTCGCTCGCCTACGCCGAGCACACCAAGTCCCGGCACGCGTCCGGCACGTTCCTGAAGGACCACTGCGACGTCGTCATCGACAGCAAGATCGGCATCGGGGACGCGGAGCTGACCGCCGACGGCATCGCCGCGCCCTTCGCGCCCGCCTCCACCGTCGTCACCAGCGCCCTGATGCAGGCCGTGATCGCCTCGGCCGCCGGCGAGCTGGCCGCGCGGGGGATCGAGCCGCCGATGCTGCGGTCCGGGAACGTGGACGGCGGGCACGAGTGGAACGGGCGGGTGCTCGCCGAGTACCGGGACCGGATCTTCTTCCGGCACTAGACCGGTCCGGCGCCGAGCCTCCTCCCCCGGGCCGACCTGCCGTTCCGCCCTCCGGCGGACCGGGCCGGCCCCGTCGGCGGACGACCGCCCGCCGTGGTCCCCGAAGGCTGGGGGCATGACGACGTACGACCGCGAGCGCCCCCGGACCGTCTCCTCCGGCACCGAGCGCCCCGTCCCCGCCTGGGCGGACACCCTCGCGCACGCGATCCCGCTCCTGCTGCTGCCGCAGTGCCTGTGGCGCCTGCCCTTCGCCTTCGACTTCCGCATGGGGATGGTCGATCCGAACGCCCCGGGGTGGGTGTGGTGGACCGTCCCCTACGTGTTCGGGCTCAGCGTCGTCTCCGAGGCGCTGGCGCTGCTCTCGTTCGGACTGGTCCGGGGCTGGGGAGAGGTGGTGCCGGCGTGGATCCCGGTCGTCGGCGGGAAGCGCGTGCCGCCGTTCGCGGCGATCGTCCCCGCCACGCTCGGCGGCCTGGGCGCGACCGCTTTCTGGACGCCGACGCTGCTGCACTGGCTGCGGGTCCCCGGCTTCACCGACGGGGTCGGGTTCTCCTCCACCGGGTGGGACGTCCTGGCGAAGGTGTGCGTTCTGCCGGGCATGACGTGGGGGCCGCTGGTGCTGGTCCTGACCTACGCGTACTACGTGCGCCGCTGCCGGCCCGCCGCCGACGGCCGCGTGGTGTGAGCGGCGGGATCCGCCGCCCCGCCGCTCACCCCGCCGTGGCCGCCGCCAGGTCCACCGCCGCCGCGACCCGTGTCGCGATGTCCTCCGCGTACGTCGCGTCCGCCCGGTCGAAGGGGCGGCGGGACGGGCCGCGCAGGAAGGTGACCACGCCGACCGTGCGCCCCCGGCTGCGGAGCGCGGTGGCGAGGGCGTGCTGGGTGCCGGCGGGCCACTTGCGGGCGGTGGCCCACTCGCGGGTGCGGTCGGAGACGGCCCGGACGGAGCCGCAGCGTTCGACCGCCTGGAGGGCCGGGTGGCCCTCCCCGTACGACACCGGGAGGCAGCCGCGGACGGAGGCGGTGCCGCTGCCGCCCGTCGCCCCGGCCGGGGTGGCGGCGGCGCGGAGCAGCCGGATCGGCTGCTCGGGGTCGGGCTCCGGCTCGGGGAGCAGGTCGATCAGGGCGTGGTCGGCGAAACCGGCGAGGGCGAAGTCCATATAGAGGGCGGCGGCCTCCATGGGGTCCTCGCACTCGGCGACCGCCCGGCCCGCCCGGTGCAGCTGGCTGCCGCGGAACCGCAGCCGGGCGCTCTCCTGTTCGGCCAGCCGGGCCTTGGTGACGTCGAGGAAGAGCCAGGCCACGCCCAGCGGCACCGGCTCCTCCGCCAGCGGCGTGGCCAGCCGGAGGAACCCGCTCCGCCAGCAGCGCCGCTCGGGCGCGCCCGAGCGGCCGTCCGGCCCGGCGTCGGTGCCGCCCCGGACGGTGACCCAGAGTTCGGTCGGGGCGGGCGGCGCGCCGTTCGCCAGGACGTGCTGGAGCGCGCTCTCCACGTCCTCCAGCCCTTGGTCGAGCAGGTCGCCGAGGGGGCGGCCGAGCAGTCCGGAGCGGCTGCACCGCAGGGCCCGCGCCGCGTGCGCGTTGGCGAGGGCGGGCCGCAGGTCGGCGTCGATCAGCAGGACGCCCCAGGACGCGTCCCCGAACAGGGCCTCGCTGAGCGCCACCGAGCGCTCCAGGTCGATCTGTGTGTGGACCTCGCTGAAGGCGCAGTACACACCGGCCGGCTCGCCGTCGGGGCCGGGAACGGCCGAGGTCTGGGTACGGACCAGGACCCGGCCGCCGTCCTTGGTGAGCAGCGCGAACTCGTCCACCTGCCGCCCGCCGCCGCGCATCGCGTCCGCCAGCCGGTCCGTCAGCGGCGCCGCGTCCGCCTCCCGCACCGCCCAGCCGGCGAGGCCCCGCCGGCCGACCGCCTCCTCCGCCGTCCAGCCGAGGATGCGCTCGGCCTCGCGGTTCCAGTGGGTCACGGTGCCCTCGGCGTCGAACGCGCAGAGGGCGGCGTCCATGCCGTCGAGGAGGGCGGCGAGGAGGTCGTGGTCGTCGCCCTCGGAGGGGGAGCCGCGGCCGTCGGCGTCGCGACCGGCACCGGGGGCGGATCCGGGGCCCACGGCGTCGGTGTCCCCCGCCGCCGGCCGGGCCTCGTGGCGGGCGGGACCGGAGTGGTGTGGAGCGGTCACGAGATACCCCCAGCTGGACGCGTCTGCATGTCCTGCACGACGGGCCATTCAACTCGACGCCGCCGGGCACCACACCGTCTTCGGCGAAATCGGTGCTCGCGGAAATTCGGTTGTGGGCCTCCGGGGGGCTGCCTAGTGTGTGGGGCACACGAGAAGGGAGGTGATCGGACAGATGGTTTCAGTCCGGACGCGTGAGGTGACTGCGGGCTAGCGCCCGTCGTCGCGCAGAGCGCAGCGCCGGGTCTTCCGGGCCTTTCAGGTCCCGGGGAAGCCGGCCCAATTCCCAGCAGTCACCCGATCCGTGGGCCGCCGAGTCGTCCGCTCGGCACCGTGGCGCCTCAGGCGCTACGGTCAGCGGCCCACGGATCGTCTGCGTGTGCGGTGCGTTTCGTTGCGGTGCACCTCATTGCGATACGCCTCGTCGCGGTGCGCCTCATTGCGATACGCCTCGTCGCGGTGCGCTTCGTTGCGGTGAGCCTCGTTGCGATACGCCTGGCTACGGCCCCCTACGGGCACAGCCGCTCCACCCGCCACACCCGTTGCCCGGCACCCGCCCCGGTCGTCTCCGCGGGCTCCGTCTCCGCCGTCCGTACGAACCGCAAGCGGTCGTGCAGCCGGTTCTCCCGTCCCTGCCAGAACTCCACGCTCGCCGGCACCACCCGCAGGCCGCCCCACTCCGTCGGGACCGGCACCTCCGTGCCCTCCGGATAGCGCGCCGCGAGCCGGGCGTACGCGGCGTCGATCTCCTCCCGGGACCCCACCACCGTCGACTGGGCGCTCGCCAGGGCGCCGACCTGCGAACCGTGCGGGCGGGAGTGGAAGTAGGCCGCCGTCTCCTCCGGCGACACCCGTTCCGCCCGGCCCGACACGATGACCTGACGGGCCATCGGATGCCAGGGGAACAGCAGCGACACATACGGGTTGGCCGCGAGCTCCAGGCCCTTGCGGGAGCCGTAGTTGGTGAAGAAGACGAACCCGCGCTCGTCGTACGCCTTCAGCAGCACCGTCCGCGAGCTGGGCCGCCCGGACGCGTCCGCCGTGGAGACGACCATGGCGTTGGGCTCCTCCAGCCCGCTCGCCGTCGCCTCGGCGAACCACCGCGCGAACTGCCGGTACGGGTCGTCCGCCAGGTCCCGCTCCAGCAGGCCGGACGTGCGGTACTGGGCGCGCATGGCGGCGGGGTCGAGGGGGCTGTCGGGGTCCTCGGCCGGCGGGAGGGGGGAGAGGTGGGACATCCGCTCATCTTGCAGCACGCGCGGGGGCGTCCGCAGCACCCCGGCGGCCCGGCCCGCCGCGCGGAAAACGATAAGCCTGCCCCGTCACCGCCCCCCTCAACCCTTCCCGTGGTGAAATGCACGGTGTGCCGGACATCACCCTTCCCCGCATCTGGCGAACCCACCAAAATCACCAGGTGGACGGCTGTGGACCCCCCACAGCACCGGCTATCGTTTCCGGCCTGACCCGGCTCCCCGAGGAGACGGGTGAAGTGCCGGGTGAAGTGCTCCCGCACGGGGCATGACCGGTGAGACCGAGCCGAGAACGACCCGAGAGACACCACGGAGCGCGAGCCACGGCCGCGCATCCGGCCGGCACCCGCTCCACCACCGACGGGGGCGGGCCCGGGGCAGCGACAGCCGCACCAGCACGCGACAGCCGCAGCAGCACCAGCAGTCACCGCACGCACCAGACCTTCCGCTGACCACCGGCCGGGGACACCGGCGCGGTCAGCAGCCGCTTGTCGAACACATCACGAGGAGCCGCCTGATGTCCGACTTCGTACCCGGACTCGAAGGAGTCGTCGCGTTCGAGACGGAGATCGCCGAACCCGACAAGGAAGGCGGCGCCCTCCGCTACCGCGGCGTCGACATCGAGGACCTCGTCGGCCACGTCTCCTTCGGGAACGTCTGGGGCCTGCTGGTCGACGGCTCGTTCAACCCCGGGCTGCCGCCCGCCGAGCCGTTCCCGATCCCCGTCCACTCCGGTGACATCCGCGTCGACGTCCAGTCCGCGCTCGCCATGCTCGCCCCCGTGTGGGGCCTGAAGCCGCTCCTCGACATCGACGAGGCCACCGCGCGCGACAACCTGGCCCGCGCCGCCGTGATGGCCCTCTCCTACGTGGCCCAGTCGGCGCGCGGCCAGGGCCTGCCGATGGTGCCGCAGCGGGAGATCGACAAGGCGGAGACCGTCGTCGAGCGGTTCATGAAGCGCTGGCGCGGCGAGCCCGACCCCAAGCACGTCGCCGCCGTCGACGCCTACTGGACCTCCGCCGCCGAACACGGCATGAACGCCTCCACGTTCACCGCCCGCGTCATCGCCTCCACCGGCGCGGACGTCGCCGCGGCGCTGTCCGGCGCGGTCGGCGCCATGTCCGGGCCGCTGCACGGCGGGGCGCCGTCCCGCGTCCTCGGCATGATCGAGGAGATCGAGCGGACCGGCGACGCCACCGCCTACGTCAAGCAGGCCCTGGACAAGGGCGAGCGCCTGATGGGCTTCGGCCACCGCGTCTACCGCGCCGAGGACCCCCGCGCGCGGGTGCTCCGGCGTACGGCCAAGGAGCTGGGCGCGCCCCGCTTCGAGGTCGCCGAGGCGCTGGAGAAGGCGGCCCTGGAGGAACTGCACAACCGCCGTCCCGACCGGGTGCTCGCCACCAACGTCGAGTTCTGGGCGGCGATCGTGCTCGACTTCGCCGAGGTGCCCGCGCACATGTTCACCTCGATGTTCACCTGCGCCCGGACGGCCGGGTGGAGCGCGCACATCCTGGAGCAGAAGCGCACCGGGCGTCTGGTGCGGCCCTCGGCGAAGTACGTGGGTCCCGGCCCGCGCGACCCGCGGGAGATCCCGGGGTTCCAGGCGCGCTGAGGACGCCGGGGGGCGACCTGGGGTGACCGGGGGCGGTGGGCCGGCTTCGGCCGGCCTTGACGCGAACGACGCGCCGCCGCCCCCGTCCCGCCGCCCCCGCCCCTCACAGCACGTCGTCCAGGATCGCCGTCCACTGCTCCACGACCCGGCGCCGCCGCGCCCCGTCGTCCGTGAGGAGCGAGGCGAGGCCCAGGCCGCGGGCCATGTCGAGCAGGCCCTGGACGGTCTCCCGGACACCCGGCTCCTTCTCGTTCGCGCCCAGGAGTTCGACGGCCATGCGGTGTGCCTCGCGACCGATGCGCGCCTCCAGTTCGACGACGCGCGGACGCAGCCGTTCCTCGGTCGCCGCGGCCACCCAGAGGTGGAGCGCCGCGCGGAACAGCGGGCCCGTGTAGAGGTCCACCAGTTCGGTGACGGCCAGGTATCTGCGGGCGGGGCCGACGACGGGCGCCGCGCTGTCGACGAGCGCGCGGAGGGCCGCCGACTGCTGCTCCGCCACGTACTCGACGGCCGAGGTGAACAGGTCCTCGCGGGTGGGGAAATGGTGTTGCAGGGCGCCGCGCGAGACGCCCGCCCGTTCGGCCACCACGGTGACCGTCGAGCCGGCCCAGCCGTACGCGGCGAGGCAGTCGACGGCGGCGTCCATCACCCGCCGGCGGGTGGCGCGCCCGCGGCGCTGCCCGGTGTCGGTGGTCACGGTCGCCACGCGGGTCGCCTCCGCTCCAGGAACGCGGCGATGCCCTCGCGCGCCTCGTCGGTCCCGAACAGCCGCTCCGACAGGGCCACGAGCCGTTCCGCGTCCCGCGCGAACGCGGCCCTGACCTCCGCCGTGACCAGGCGTTTCGACTCGGCGACGCCCTGGGGGGACGCCGCGCGCACCCCGTCGAGGACGGCCGTCAGGACTGCCTCGACATCCGGTGTCGCCACCGTGACCAGGCCGGTGCGCGCCGCCTCCCGGGCGTCGAACGTCTCGCCGGTGAGCCAGTAGCGGCCGGCCGCGCGCGGGTCGAGCCGGGGCAGCAGCGGCAGCGAGATCACGGCCGGGGCCAGGCCGAGCCGGGCCTCGGTGAAGGCGAACGTGACCCCGTCCCCCTCCCCCGCCACCGCGATGTCGCAGGCGCCGACGATGCCCAGCCCGCCGGCCCGGACGTGCCCGTCGATCCGCGCGACCACCGGCTTCGGCAGTTCGACGATCTCCCGCAGCAGAGCGACCAGTTCGGCCGCGCCCGGGGGCTCGGCCAGGTCGGCGCCCGCGCAGAACGTGCCGCCGGTGTGCGTGAGGACGACGGCCCGGACGTCCGGATCCCCCGCCGCGCGGGCGAGCCCGGCGCGCAGCTCCTCGATCAGGCCGGCGGAGAGGGCGTTGCGGCGGGCGGGGAAGTCGAGGGTGAGGGTGGTGACGCCGGCGGCGGTTCCGAGGTGTACGGGCATGGCCCCTCCTGTCTCCCGGCACGGCCCCGGGTCCGGACGAACGGTACGTGCTCTAGTACGACTTGGGCAGCCCCAGCGACCGGTGGGACACATAGTTGAGGATCATCTCCCGGCTCACCGGGGCCACCCGCGCCACCCGCACCGCCCCGAGCAGCGCCGCGAGCCCGAACTCCTTGGTGAGGCCGTTGCCGCCGAGGGTGTGCACGGCCCGGTCCACCGTGTGGACGGCGACCTCGGCCGCCGCGTACTTGGCCATGTTCGCGGCCTCGCCCGCGGCTTCGTCGTCGCCCGCGTCGTAGAGCCGGGCGGCCCGGTCCGTCATCAGCCGGGCCAGCTCGATGCCGATGTGGGCGTCGGCGAGCGGATGGGCGACGGCCTGGTGGGCGCCGATCGGCCGGTCCCACACCTGCCGCACCCGGGCGTACTCGACGGCCCGGCGCAGCGCGAACCGGGCGAGGCCCAGCGCGAACGCGGCGGTCATGACGCGCTCCGGGTTCAGCCCCGCGAAGAGCTGGAGCAGCCCGGCGTCCTCGTCGCCGACCAGCGCGTCGGCCGGCAGCCGCACGTCGTCCAGGACGAGCTCGAACTGGCGGATGTCACCGGAGAGTTCCATGGGGATCGGGGTGCGGTGGAAACCGGGAGCGTCGCGGCCGACGACGAAGAGGCAGGGCTTCAGCCGGCCGGTCCTGGCGTCCTCGGTGCGCCCCACGATGAGGGTGGCGTCGGCGACGTCCACACCAGAGACGAAGACCTTGCGGCCGGTGAGCACCCAGTCGCTTCCGTCACGGCGGGCGGTGGTGGTGATGCGGTGGGAGTTGGAACCGGCGTCGGGCTCGGTGATACCGAAGGCCATGCGCGTGGCCCCGGACGCCAGCCCCGGGAGCCACCGCCGCTTCTGCTCCTCCGTGCCGAAGCGGGTGATGACCGTGCCGCAGATGGCCGGGGACACCACCATCAGCAGCGGCGGATTGCCGGCCGCCGCCAGTTCCTCCAGCACGATGGCGAGTTCGACGATGCCGGCGCCTCCGCCGCCGTACTCCTCGGGCACGTTGACCCCGAGGTAGCCGAGCTTTCCGGCCTCCGCCCACAGTTCGTCCGGCGAGAGCGGGCGCGCGCCGAGCGCGGCGACGGCGGCGCGCAGGGCCTGCTGTTCGGGGGTGCCGAGCTGGGCGCCGAGTGCGGCGGTGTGCGGGGTGCCGTGCGGTGCGGTGGTCATGGGTGTGCCTCCTCGTCCGGGAGGCTGTCTCTTATACACA
>NZ_JBPQTX010000190.1:0-13764 GCF_051386555.1 Streptomyces sp. URMC 126 | reverse complement strand
CCTCCCCACCTCACCCCTCCATCCGTCCGCCCCCCAGCCGGAGGAACTCCTGGTGCGCATCGCCCTGCTCGGCCCGGTCGAGGTCTGCGCCGACGACGGGTCGCCGATCGAACTCGGCGGCGCGCGGCTCCGCATGGTGCTGGCGAGGCTCGCGCTCGCGGCGGGCCGCCCGGTGTCCACCGGCACCCTCGTCGAGGACCTCTGGGGCGAACGTCTCCCCGCCGGGGCCGGCAGTGCCCTCCAGGCCTCGGTGTCGCGGCTGCGCAAGGCATTGAGGGGCGCCGGGACGATCGAGCTGACCCCCGCCGGCTACCGGCTGCCGGTGCACCCCGAGGACGTGGACGTGCACCGATTCGAGGAGCTGACCGCACGCGGCCGGCGTGAGCTGGCGGCCGGGCGGGACGCGGAGGGGGCGTCCCTCCTCGCGGCGGCGCTGCGGATCTGGCGCGGCACCGCGCTCGCCGACGTACGGAACGCACCCTTCGCCGAGCGCGCCGCGACCAGGCTGCACGAGGCGCGGGCGGCGGCGGCCGAGGGCCGGTTCGCCGCCGAGCTGCGGCGGGGCCGGCACGCCGAGGTCCTGGCCGAGCTCGGGGTGGCGGGGGCCGAGCACCCGCTCAACGAGCGGCTGGCCGAGCTGCGGATGCGCGCGCTGGCCGCGGCGGGGCAGTTGCCGGAGGCCCTGGAGGTGTACGCGCGGGTGCGCCGCGGGCTGCGCGAGGAACTCGGCGTCGATCCCTCGGTCCGGCTGCGGGACCTCCAACTCGCGCTGCTGCGGGGCGAAGGGGGCGATGGTGAGGGTTATGAGAGGAGCGACGATAGGGGCGCGGAGAAAGGCGGAGGGAGGGGCGGCGCCGCGTCGGCCTCGCCTGCGGGCAGGCGCCCGGTGACCCGCCGAGTGGTCCGCCCAGCGGGTCAAATGTCAGATCAGGCACCGGATCACGCATCGGACGAAGTACCGGAGGAAGCACCGGACCGCCGGGCGGTGCAGCGCCGCGTGGCCGCTCCGGGCAGGCTCCCGGCCCACCTCACCAGCTTCGTGGGCCGGGAGCAGGAGTTGCGCGTCCTCGCCGACACGCTCGCGGCGTCCCGGCTGGTCACGATCGTGGGCCCGGGCGGTTCCGGCAAGACCCGGCTCTCCCTCGAAGCCGTGTCGCGCGCACCGGCCGGCGCGCACGGCCGGGTGTGGTTCGTGCCGCTGGCCGGTGTCGGCGCGCCCGAGGGGCCGGCCGACGCGGTCCTCGCGGCGCTCGGCGCCGCGGACACCGGGGGCGGGCCGGCCGCGCAGGCGGACCGGATCGCGGAGCTGCTCGCCGGTGACGAGGCGGTACTGGTGCTGGACAACTGCGAGCACCTCGTCGACGCCGCCGCGGAGTTCGCCGACCGGCTCCTGGGCCGGGCGCGGCGGCTGAGGCTCCTCGTCACCAGCCGGGAGCCGCTCGCCGTCACCGGCGAACGCCTGCTCCGCCTGGGCCCGCTTCCGGTCCCCGCCGCGCACCCCACCCCCGCCGAGGCCGTCGGGGCCGCGTCGGTGCGCCTGTTCGTGGACCGGGCCACCGCCGTCAGGCCCGACTTCGTCCTCGACGGGAGCACGGTCGGCCCCGTGGCGGCGATCTGCCGGCGGCTCGACGGCATGCCCCTGGCCGTCGAACTCGCCGCGGGCCGGCTGCGCGCCATGGCCGTCGGCCAGATCGCCGACCGGCTTGGCGACCGCTTCCGGCTCCTGACCTCCGGCAGCCGGACCGCGCCGCCGCGTCAGCGCACCCTGCGCGCCCTCGTCGAGTGGAGCTGGGACCTGCTGGACGACGCCGAACGGGCGCTCGCGGGACGGCTGTCGGTATTCCCCGGCGGAGCCGGCCTGGCCACCCTGGAGGCGGTGTGCGCGGACGCCTCGCTGCCCGCGGGCGACATCCTGTACGTGCTCACGTCGCTGGTCGAGAAGTCCCTGGTGATCGCGGATCCCGGCGTGGAGCCCCGGTACCGGATGGCGGAGACCGAACGCGCCTACGCGGCCTCCCGGCACGCCGTCTCCGGACCCGACCTCACGGCGCGGTTCGTCGACCACTTCCTCGCCCTCGCCGAGACCACCGCGCCGCTGCTGCGTACCGCCCGCTGCGGGCAGGCGGCCGCCGTCCTCCACGCGGAGCACGACAACGTCGTCCACGCGCTGCGGACGGCCGTGCGCACCGGTGACACAGCCCGGGCGGCGCGGCTGTTCACCGCGCTGCTTCCCTACTGGGCGATGCGCGGCACGGCCGGCCGGACCGAGCCGTCGAACCACGGCGATCCGTCCGACACAGCGCCAACGCCTGCGAATTGGTCACAAGCGCGGGCGTTCCCCGCCGAGCCGCTCGGCGTCGAGCCGCTCGGCGTCGGCACCCCGGCGGGCCGCACCACCCGGGCCGGCTGCGCCCGCCTTCCGGCCCGCTCGCGGTCACGGCGCAGGGTGCACTAGAGCCCGACGCCCCGACGCCCCGGCGTCCCGGTATGCGGGGCGGCGAGCGCCAGCCGACGTACGGACGTCCCGTTCCGCCGCCTCCGACCAACTCGCCCCGGCCGGGCGACGGGCCCGGGCATGACAGCTCACCACCCCGTCCCCCGGCAGCCCGTCAGCGCATGACGGCAGGACGCCTACAAGGCGCTGACCAGCCGTCAGCAGCCGGTCAGTGCCGCGTCGGCGGTGTGTCAGCGCGCATCCGCAGGGTTCCTCCCGGCACGAGCCACACCACGATCCACGCCCCGGCCCGTTCGCCGGCACGGACGGCCAGACCCCAAGGAGCCCCCTCATGACCGCGTCCCGCCCCACCCGCATCCTCGCCGTCTCCGGCTCGCTGCGCGCCGGCTCCCACAACACCCTTCTCCTGCGCGCCGCCCAGAAGTTCAACCCGGGCGGCCAGGAAATCGAGATCTACGAGCACCTGCGCGAGATCCCGCCGTACGACCGCGACGTCGACACCCCCGAACTGCGTCCCGCCGTCGTGACGGAGCTGCGCCGTCTGGTGCGGGAGGCGGACGGTCTGCTGATCGCCACCCCCGAGTACAACTACTCGATCCCCGGCGTCCTGAAGAACGCCCTCGACTGGCTGAGCACCGACTGGACCAAGACCGAGGGCCTCCCGCTGCACCGCAAGCCGGTCGCCATCCTCGGCGCCGCCCCCACCAACTTCGGCACGGTACGGGCGCAGCTGGCGCTGCGGCAGGTCTTCGTCTGGACCGACAGCGACGTCGTCGTGAAGCCCGAGGTCCAGGTGTTCCGCTCGCACGAGCGCTTCGACGCCGACGGCACGCTGCACGACGAGATGACCATCGAGCTGCTCCAGGGCCTGCTGTCCGCCCTCCAGGCCAAGATCGACGCCAAGTCCGCCGCCGCATCCGCGGTCGGGTCCGCGGCCTGACCGGCAGAGAAGGAGGACCCGGCCGTGAACGCCTTCCCCGCCGCCATGCAACTGCTGGTCGCCGCCGCCTTCGTCAGCATCCCGCTGGTGCGCCACCGCCACGGCCCCGCCGCCACGGCCGCCGCGCACCGGGAGCTCGAACGGCAGGGCGTGCGGACGAGTGTGCTGGCGGAGAACGGCATGAGATTCGACGCGAGCGGCCACGAGACGTGGGCGCCCGTCGCCATCGCCGCGGTGACCGCCGCCGCGGCCGTCCTCAACCTGACCGGCCACGGCTGGGCCGGGCCCGCGACCTGGGCCGTGCTCGGGTTGGTGCTCGTCATCAACATCGTCATCCTGTACAGCAACGTGACGGCAGTGAAGTCGGTACAGGCGGCCTTCGCGCGCAAGGGCGATCCCGAACTCGCCCGCGTCGACGTGGCCGCCCTGCTGAAGGCCGCCGAGAGCGGCTTCCCCGCCTGGGTCTGGGTCTTGCAGAACGCCCGGCACGTCGTGGTCTTCGGCGCCTCGGCCCTCGCGCTGGTCTCCCTGGCCTGAGGCGCGCCGTCGGCCGTGGCCACCGGATGGGGCCACGGCCGCGGTCCGGCCGGTGAACGCCCGGCCGTACGGGTGCGTCAGCAGGCGTCGACCCAGTCGTGGGACGAGACGTTGTCGTTGACGAGCTGCCCCCGTCCCTGGCCGGGACCGGTGAACACCGTCCCCGCCGCGTTCAGGTCGGGGATCGACTCACCCTGCCGCAGACAGAAGTAGGAGCCGGTCATGGCCAGGCCGTAGAAGAGCCTGACGTCCTGCCGACGGCCGGGGAGGCCGTTGTTCCAGACGTCGGAGACCTTGTTCCGGCAGCCCGCCCAGTTGGCGTTCTCCTTGTTCCACCGGCAGTGGGCGCCTCCGGCGTGGGCGTGCTCCCACGCGTAGAGGAAGCCGTCGGGGGCCGGAGCCTGCGCCCGGGAAGCGGACGGAGCGGTGGCCCCGGAGGCCGGGACGGAGGCCGGAACGGAGGCCGGGGCGGCTGCCTCGGCTCCGGCCGGCAGCAGGGCGACGGTCGTGGCGACCGCCAGTCCGGCGAGGACGGTACGGATCTCGCGCATGGTGATTCCCTTTCTCGTGTCTCATGGTCGTGTCGGGCTGTGGTGGATCGCGCTGCCGCGCGGGCTTCCCGGTCAGGCCCCCTCGTGGCCGTCGATCACCGCACGCGCCCGGGGGAGCGCGCGGGCCTGGAGGGCGTTCTTCCGGTCGATGTCCCGTTTGTAGCCGCGGGCCAGCTCCGCACGGTGGACCTCGTCCAGCCGGCGGGCGGTCCGGGCCAGACCGGACCGGACGGCGCAGCGCGCCTCGGCCGTGGCCAGGGCGGTCTCCCGGGCGCGCGGCATCGGGTGGGTGGGGGAGAGGGCGGCGGCACGGGCGTCGGCGGGGCTCGGGTACGGATGCCCCGCGCCGCGCATGCAGCGCGCCCAGGCGGCCAGATCGCGGACGTAGCGGGGGTCACCCGTCACCCGTGACCTGCGCAGCGGTTCCAGCGCGCGGACGGTGGCCGACACCTGGAACCATTCCTGGAGATCGCCGTAGAGCCGGCGCTGCGCCTCGGAGACGCAGCCGCGGTCGCTGCGCTGGATCACACCGCCGGTCGGGAGCGCGGCCCGGACGCCGTCGGGGCGGGGGCCGTTGGCGGCGACGAGGGCGACGGCCCTGCGCTCGGGCGGCAGGGACGCGAAGTACCGCCGGTTGGGGTCCCGTTCGGGGGCGGCTCGCAGGCGTTCCCGCCGGTCGCGGTCGTAGCCGTGCTCGCGCGCCCACACCTCGTCGTCGAGGACGTAGGGCGAGTCGCGCCCGGTGTCGGCCGCGTCGCCGGGGACGGGGTGGTAGTCGAAGCCCGCCTGCCGCATGCAGGACCGCAGGAGGAGCTGCTCGGCGCGGTGCAGCAGGCGCTCGGCCCGGGGGCCTGGGGCGTGTGACGGTCCGGTGCCGGCCTGCGGCCACCGGATCCACCAGGCGACCGCTGTCACCAGCAGGAGGAGGGCCGCCGTGGCGGCGGTGACGAGGGCCAGGTTCCGTATGCGGGGCGCCGAGCGCATGGTGATCAACTCCGGGTGGGCGGATGCGGGTTGCTTTGGTTGGCGGGGGCGTGCTCACGGCGATGACCGGGCGGTCGGCCGGCCTGGGCGGGCGCGGCCGGTTCGCATGCCGCCGCGCGTGCACGGGCTCCCGACCCGGCCGGTCCCTGTCGGCGCGCCCGGCCGGGGCGGTCGTCCGGTCGTCAGCCGGTGATGTTGACCGGCCGGTAGGCGTGGTACCCATCGCGACCGCTGACCCCGTACGAGTGCTGCTTCCAGCGCGTGCCGACGACGCCCGCCTGCTCGTACGACTTGTAGGCCGTGTGGGCGCCGTCGGCCCAGCCGTCGAAGATGACGACGTGCCGGAAGTCGGCGCTGTCGCTGTCGGCCTTGATGACCAGGTCGCCGGGGGCGAGGTCCTTCATCGCGATCTGGCGGCTGTAGGTCCTGCTCTTGAGCTTGACGGTGTTGGGGCCGGGGGCCGGCAGCCGGAGGGCCATGGAGACGTAGCCCGAGCAGTCCTGCCGGTAGCCGTCCTTCCAGTACGCGTTCTGGCTGTACGGGACGGGCCTGCCGTTGTTGGCGGTGAGCCACGACTTGGCCCGCTGCAACACCTCGGCCCGGGTGACGGCCGGAGCCGCCGCGACGCTCTGCCGGTGCGCGGTGGTGGACGCTGTGGTGTGGCTGGAGCCGGGAGGTGCCGCGGGTGCGGAAGGGGCGGCCGTCAACGTGAGGGCTCCCGCGCAGACGGCGGTGGTGAGGGAGGCGAGGGCCCAGCGGTGGACCGGGGTCTTGGACATGGTGGTGCTCCGATGCGTCGGCATGTGGATGGGTTGGTCGTGGGTTGTCGTCTGATGACGTGTCGTTCCGGTGGGGATGCGGTGCCGCGTGAGGCCGGCTGTCGACGGGAGGGCCCGGTGCCCACCGCCGGGGCGGTGGGGACTCGGCCACGCTCAGGGCTCGCCTGAAGCCGTCCGCCGGGTTTCGTCGCAGGGGCCACCGGCGTGGAACGAACGGCCGTCGGGGCGCTTACGCCTCGGCCGCGGCGCCGGTGATCAGAGTCTGTGGGGGCCCGTCACCCGTCGCAAGAATGTCCCGTTTGCTTCCGGAAGGTCGGGATCCCTAGGGTTCCGACCTGCGGGGACGTGCTTGTCCCGGGACATGGGACGGCGTGCTGGGGCACCCCCGTGGCCCGTTCGGGGAAGGGAGCGCTCATGCCCGCTGAGGAGAGGCCCGCCGTGGATCCGGCCCGGCGGCTCGGGAACGCGTTACGCGCTCTGCAACAGCGCTCCGGCCACACGCTGCGCTCGCTGGAAGAGGAGATGCCGATCAGCGACTCGTCACTGTCGCGGTACTTCCGGGGGAGCACGGTGCCGCCGTGGACGACGGTCCTGGACCTGTGCCGCACGCTGAACGGCGACCCCGCGGAGTTCCGGGTGCTGTGGGAGGCGGCGGACCGCGGCCAGTCCGCGTCCTCCGCCGAGGCCGGGCCCGACGCCTCCGGCCGTACGGCGGGCTCGTGGACCGGACGCCTGGCCCGGACCGTACGCGCGCTACCGCGCGGCCGGTTGCGCGGCCGGCTGGGGGGAGGATTCCGGGGCCGCTGGACGTACGCCGTCGTCGGAGCCGTCGCCGGGACGCTCGCCGGCGTCGTCCTCACCGTGCTCGTGCTCCGCCCGGACGCCCTCTCCACCCCTGGTTCCGGCGCGCGGGTCATGTCGACGGCCGGCAAGAAGGGCGGCGACGAGAAGAGCGGCAACGGGAAGGGCGGCGACGGGAAGGACGGACCCGGATCGGAGCACGGAACAGGGCGGTCCGACGGCGTCCGCATCTTCGTCAGCCGCGCCACCGGCACCTGCCTGGACGACAGCCTCGACTACGCCCTGCGCTCATACGCCTGCAACGGGATGAGCTACCAGCGCTGGACCGTCCACGGCCTCCCCGACGGCAGCCGGCAGCTCAGGAACCACGCCACCGGGGCCTGCCTGGCGAGCGACGCCCGGGCGGCACCGCGCGCCACAGGCTGCGCCGCGTCCCCCGGACCGGCACAGCGGTGGACGGTGACCACCCGGCCCGACGAGTCCGTGGAAGTCAGGAACAAGGCGACGGGCACGTGCCTGGACGACGGCGGCGACGCGGGGCTGCGCCTGCTGCCCTGCGACGGCGGCCCGCGGCAGAAGTGGGGCTGACCCGGCACCCCTCCGGCCCCCCGGTACCGCTCATGCGAGGACGGCCCGCGGCCGGGGCTGGCACTATGCGGGTCAGACCACGTCCACGTCCAGACAGTCCACTTCCGCGAACCGCTCGCCCTTGGCGAGGCGGACGGTGTTCCGTCCCGCGCGCAGGGAGACGGTCACCTCCACCTCCTGCCACGCGTCCCAGCCGGTGTACGGATAGCGGACGGTGCCCGCGTCCGCGCCGTTGACCCGGAGGGTGTGCGAGGCGGTCGCCGGCGCGCCTCCCTCCAGCGAGCCGTTTCCGAAGCGCACGGACAGGGTGTGGCGGCCCGCCGACATGGCGTGGACGCGGAACTCGACCGAGCTGTCCGCCTCGTCGACGTGCCCGACGGCCCGGCCGCCCGAGGCCCGTACGGCGTCGCGGACGGCGGCGTGGACCACCGTCGCGTCCTCCGCCTCGTAGCGCGCCTTGCCGCCGCGCACCACGGGACGGCCGCCGTCGTACGCCAGGTCGGCCGCGTACATGACCCGCCGGGTGCGGTCGGGGCTCCACCCGTGGAAGAGGACGCGGTCGCGGCCGTCCGGTCCGGTCACGACGTCCTGGCCGCCGGGGCCGTGCACCGTGCCGGCGAGGGACTCGGTGGTCATCAGCGGGTTGGAGCCCTTGACGTAGGGCCCGGTGAGGGAATCCGCCACGGCGTAGCCGGTCTTGTACGCGTCCCCGGCGTAGGAGTCGGCCGAGTAGAACAGCACGTAGTGTCCGCCCCGTTTGACCAGGGTGGGGGCCTCGACCACCCGTCCTTCCCACTCCCGGTCCCGGGTGAGCAGGGTGACGGCCGGGCCGGTCGTGCGCGTGCCGTCCCACGAGACGGGCTGGAGGTGGAGGGAGGTCTGCATCTCGCAGCAGTTCCCGTCGTTCTTCCAGAGCAGGTAGCGCCGGCCGCCCTCCGTGAACACGGAGGCGTCGATCGCGCCTCCCTGCTCGACCGGGCACACCAGCGGCTTGTCCCCGACCGGCCGGAACGGCCCGTCCGGGGAGGCCGACACGGCGGCGCCGACGCACTGCCTGCCGCCGGCCCGGTCGCGGGCCGTGTACTGGAGGGTGAAGCCGTTGCCGTTGTCGAAGACCTCCGGTGCCCACACCAGTTCGCGCCGCGGCTCGGCCCAGGCGCCCGGCGCGGGCAGCGCGTCGGCTGCCGCGAGCGTCCAGTGGACGAGGTCGCGAGAGGTGGCGTGCTGGACGTTCCGGCTGTCGTCGTGGGTGGCGTAGGCGTGGTACGTGCCTCCCACCTTCATCACGTCGGGATCGGCGAACTCGTGGTCGAGGACGGGCCCGCCGACGGCCGCGCCCGCCGGCACCGGCCCCCGGCAGACGGCCACGGCGAGCAGGGCGGCGACGGCGAGGAGGCGTGACAGCCGGCGAACGGCGATACGGTGCGGCACGGCCCCCATTCGACCACCACCCCGACGGCCCGCCCCGGCGCCACACCCACCCGGGCCCACCGTTCCCCGGCGCCCCGAAGCACACCCCGGCGCCCGGACGCTCCGGGGGCGCGCCTTGAGGGCCGGCGGTGCCCCTGACACTGTGGTGACCGGACGCCCACACCTGGACGCCTTGGCCCACGGCCGGCACCGTCGCCGCCGCCAAGGAGGCGCGGAGGAGATCGGCGACGCGGAGGGCAGCCTGTTTCGGCGCGAGCAGGTGATCGGCGCCACCTTTTGGGGACCACCGGCACGGGCCCCCGCCGGCTGGGCCCACCCCACCGGCCCGGGGCCGCGCCACCAACGTGACCGGGTGCCGGCTCGGCCCGGCACCTCTCGGAGGTCAGAGCACGTCGTGGTCCAAGTCGCCGCAGTGCACCATCAACGGGGTTCCCCGCGGAAGGTGGCCGCCGCCTCGGTGATCAGCTGATGCTCGTGCGGGCTGACGTCTTCGGCGGCACCCGGGTAGTCCACGAACGCGTACGCCACGACGTTCGAGCGCGCGTTGCCGTTGGGGAGTCGGATGCGGGCGATGTCGTCTGCCTGCAGTGTTCCGCACGCGAACAGGTAGACGGTGGATCCCGTCCCCTCGACCGGTTCCACGCCGAGCAGGAACCGCGGCTCGACGTGAAGCTGGAGGTCGCGCCGCACGTGGTAACTCATCGCGTCCCGCGCGGATTCGTCCGGCAGCGCGGGGCCGCCGGGCAGGCGCCATGTGCCGTCGCCTCCCTTCAGCATGAGGAGGCGGCCCTCGGCGTCGGTGAGGTGGGCGAGGCCGGAGGCGTGGGGACTGCCGTCTTCCTTGCACGAGCCGAATGGTTGCCGTGGTGGCCGACGCACGGCGTGAGGATGGCACATACCGTCTCGTGAGACAGCGGAAGCCCCTCACCAGTACGAGTGAGGGACTTCGGTTCGGGTGGATCTCAGGCCGGGTCGCCGGGACCGTCTTCGCCCGCACTTGCGATGAGGGCGCGCAGTTTGGTGGGGCTCGTACGGATGACGACGTCCGGGTCGTCGCCTTCCCGTATGAGGATGGCATCCCCTCGCCTGGCCACTTCCAGGCAGTTTCCCTCAGCATCTGTCGACTTTGAGGATTTACGCCATGTGATGTCTGGTTTCATGCCTCATACCTCCACAGTCGCCGTGCCGTGTGGAGAATAAAGTCGCGTGACCGGTCGGGAGAGAGTGACTTCTCCTCGACTCGGTCGAGAACGGCTCGGTAATTCGCGAGACGCGTTTCCGCGTCCAGAAACATGCCTCCGTTGGGAGTATCCGTCTGCACTGTGTCCAGCTGCGGCACGGGCCCGTAGACGTAGAGTGCCGAACTTCCGGCGTTGGGGAAACCGCCCGCGTCAAACGGGATGACCCTGACCGTCACGTTGTCCCGCTCCGACTGCTCAAGGAGGTATCGGAGCTGAGCGTCGGCGACCTTCGGTCCGCCGAACCGCAGGCGGAGGGCGGCTTCGTGGATGAGGAACGTGCAATCCGGCGGGTTCTGTCCATCGAGTACGTCGCGGCGGCGCAATCGATGCGAGAGGCGGCGCCGAAGGAGCGCCGAGGACGCCGGAGGGACCGCCTCGGCGAAAACGGCGCGGGCGTACTCCTCGGTTTGCAGAAGGCCGGGCATATGCATGATCTGAATCGCCCGAAGCGCTCGGGCGTGGTGCTCCAGCTCCGCCAGGTCCAGGACGCCCGCCGACAGATCCCCTCGATATTCCTCCCACCAGCCCTTGCCGCGTTCCTCGGCCATGGCGGCGAGAGCGTCGATGTATGCGAGATCGGGGCAACCGTAATGGTTCGCCCAGGTGCGAACCCGCTGGCCGCTGACGCCGAACCGTCCGCTCTCGGTGTTGCTGATGCTTGTCCGATCCGTGCCTAGCAAGGCCGCGGCCTCGCTCAGCGGCAGGCCGGCGTGCTCACGTAGTTTCCTCAGTTCGGTTCCCAGCCGACGCTGTCGGGCCGTCGGGACCTTCCTCGGTGGCATCCGCCTCCCCTCCCTGTCGCGTCATAGTGTGGCCGCTGTCCCTACGGGGATCCACGCTGTCAACGAGGTGAGTCGTTCACGTACAACTGGTGATACGGAGTTCCTGCCGTTCCCACAGCCGGGAGATCACCGTCTATGCCCCCGTCGGCCTGCCCTGGCAGGACCTGGCTCTGAGCCGGCTCGCCTTCCGGCGGGCAGAGGCGACGGGAAAGGGAGCGACTGTCGATCTCTTGTCATAATCCCGTGTGCGCGAGCGAGTTGTGGCGTCCTACGCTGGTGTGCGCCTTGGCGGCGCCCATCGGAAGAGGAGAGCCAGAGGTGTCGGACGGTCCCCGCACGCGAACGAGTCTCAGCCGTGATCTCGCCCGCCTGGGCGTCGCACCAGGCGACACCCTGCTGGTCCACTCCTCGCTCAGCTCGCTGGGCTGGGTCTGCGGCGGCGCGCTCACGGTCGTCCACGCGCTGATGGACGCCGTGGGGGAGCACGGCACCCTCGTCGTGCCGACGCACACGCCCGACAACTCGGATCCGGCCGATTGGTCCAACCCGCCCGTCCCCGAGTCGTGGTGGCCCGTCATCCGCGCGGAGTCGCCGGCCTACGACCCGAGGGTGACCCCGGCCCTCGGCATGGGGGTCATCCCGGAGACCGTCCGCACCTGGCCCGGCGCGGTGCGCAGCGCGCATCCGCAGACCTCGTTCGCGGCGGTCGGTCCGCGAGCCGCCGCACTGGTCGCGGAGCACGCGCCGGACAGCATGCTGGGGGAGGGTTCCCCGCTGGCGCGCCTGGAAGAGGCCGGTGGGCGCGTCCTGTTGCTGGGGACCGGGTTCGAGAAGTGCACCGCCTTTCATCTCGCCGAGTACCGGGTTCCCCGTCCGCCGCGGACCGAGTACGCCTGTGCGGTGCGCGCGTCCGACGGCGGGCGCGCCTGGGCGTCGTTCACGGACGTCGCCCTCGACGAGCGGGACTTCGGCCGGCTCGGCGAGGCGTTCGCCGCGACCGGCGCGGTGACGACCGGGCGGGTGGGGCAGGCGACCGCGCACCTCTTCTCCCTGGCGGAGGCCGTCGCGTTCGCCGTCACCTGGTTCGGGGAGAACCGCTCGTAGGCGGGGGCGCGCGGCCCGCCTGTTCAGGGAGCCGGGCGCCGGACGAACAGCCCCGTCACCGTGGCCGGCCCCTTGGGGAGGGGCTCGTCCGGCGAGCTGCCGAAGAGGACGGTGTCCCCGGCCCGGTCGACGCCCAGGAGGCGGGCGTGGTCGCTTCGCTGCGAGCCGTCGGGGGCGGTGCTGACGCGTTCCACGGCGCCGGTCGTCAGGTTCCGGACGAAGACGTCGTCGGTGTCGTTGGTGTCGCCGGGTACGAGGTTGGTGGCCCGCGATGTGAAGAACACCTTTCCGTTGTCGGCGCTCATCAGGCCGCCGAGCGTCGAGCCGCCGTCCGCCTGGGCGCCGCCCGGGGCGAGGCTGAGGAGCCGGACCTCGTCGGTGGCGAGGTCGGTGGCGAAGACGTCTCCCGCCTCGTTGGTGTCGTTCTCCACGACCCGCTGCGAGGTGCAGGAGAAGAGGGCGTACCGGCCGTCGGGGCTGAGGGCGATCCGGTCGGCGCGGACGTCCTCGTCGTCGAGGCCCCGGGCGGCGAGCCGGGTGGTCCGGGTGCGGACGTCGTAGACGTAGAACCGGCGGTCGGGGGCGGGGCGCGGGACGCCGGGCCGGCCGGTCCGGGCGGACGGGGCAACGGAGGGGGCGGTCGTGCCCGGGGAGATGCCGTAGGACTTGAAGCCGACCTTGCTCCCGTCCGCGCTGATCACCGGTGAGGCGTACACGCCCCACGACAGCTTCCCGCCGACGCGTACCGTCGTCCGCTCCCGGCGGTCGCGGACGTGGAGGTAGGCGTAGCCGTCGCCGCCCGTGGACAGGAACGCGACCCGGCGGCCGTCGTCGCTGATCTGCCCCTCCGAGGTCCGGGGTGCCGAGGCGGCGTCGCCGTCGCGGTCGAGGATCTCGGTGCGGCCGGTCGCGCGGTCCCGGACGTAGACGTCCGTCCGGCGGCCGGTGGGCGGGGTGGTGCCGGTGGTGCCCGTGAGGTCGGTGGCGGAGGAGGTGAAGACGACGTAGCGGCCGTCGCCGCTGACGCTGTCGGCCGTGGAGTCGCCGTCGGCCTCCGCGCCGCCCGAGGCGGCGCTGATCAGTTCGACGCGGCCGGTCGTGAGGTCCTTGAGGAAGACCTTCATACGGTTCCCGGTGGCTCCGGGGACGAGGTTGCCGGCCCGGGAGGAGAAGACGACGTAACGGCCGTCGCCGCTGAGGCGACCGCCCTCCACGGGCGCGTTCGCCGGAGTGCCGTCCTCCGCGACGCTCACCTGCTCTGTTCGCGGTACCGGAACGTCTGCCGCCGCCGTCACCCGTGGCGGCACCGGTGCCGCGGTCGCCGTGGTCGTGGGCAGGGCCGTGCAGAGGCCCGCCGATAACGCCGCCGCCACCGCGGCATGTCTGAGCAGACCGGATCGACGCATGTCGTCCCCCCCTCGGGCAGTGCGCGCATATGCGCTCGGACTACGCGCAGGCAGCCAACAGGCCGGTCGTACGGCCGTCAACGGCCCAGGCGGCGGTCTCAGGACCGGATACGGCCGTTGCGGGAGTGAACGACTGGACACCCGCCCGCCCCCGGACCTTGGCCC
>NZ_JBPQTX010000189.1:0-13772 GCF_051386555.1 Streptomyces sp. URMC 126 | reverse complement strand
GCCGGCGCTCCGGGGCGGGGGCCGTGCCCGGCCCGGCCCCGGAGCGCGGGGGTTCCGCGTGGCCGCGGGTGCCCGGGCCGGCGTGGCGGGGCGCCGCGTCCGTACCGCCCGGCGGCACGAGCGGGACGAGCGGTACGAGCGGCGAGGGCGCGAACGGCGGTCCCGGCAGGGTGGGGCCCGGGAGGACGCGCCCGGGCGGTCCCGGCAGTCCCGGTCCGGGCATCCCCGGCAATCCCGGCACTCCCGGCAGTCCCGGCAGGCCGGGCGGCGTGGACGGACCCGGTGCCGCGGTCACCGGCAGCCCCGGCGACCCGGGACCCTCCGCGCCTCCCGCCTCCGGCCCCGTCCGGGCCAGCGACTCGCGGTCGCGCCCCTGCCGCAGGTCCCCTTCGGCCCGGGCGGGGCCGTGCCGGGACGGGTGGTGGCCGGGCAGGGAGACGCAGCCGGAGGTGGCCGACAGCGCCACCAGCACGACGACGGCGGTCACGGGGATCCTGGACATCCGCCCAACCATGCCCTGGCCGAGCGGGGTTGGGGATTCCCCTCAGGGGTGACGCGGAGCCGTCGGTGGTCCCGCGCGCCCCCGCCGGACGTCACGAGCCGGTCGCTCCGTCGACGCGCTCCCGGATGAGGTCCGCGTGGCCGTTGTGCCGCGCGTACTCCTCGATCATGTGCAGGTGGATCCACCGCAGGCCGACCGGCTCCCCGGTCCTGTGGTGCCGGCCCGCGCTCGGTTCGTCCGGGGAACGGCCGCGGACCGCCGCGCGGGCAGCGGCCACCTCCTCCCGCCAGGCGGTGAGCGCCTCCTCCCAGGTGTCCTCCGCCGAGAAGGCGAAGCCCCGGTCGGAGGGCGCGCCGTCGTGGTAGCGCGGCGGGACGTCCTCGCCCGCGAACACCCGGCGGTACCAGAGGCGTTCGACCTCGGTCAGGTGCCGGACGAGCCCCAGCAGCGTCAGCGGGGACGGCGGCACGGAGGCGGTGCGCAGCCCCTCCTCGTCCAGGCCCGCGCACTTGCGCTCCAGCGTCGCCCGCTGGAAGTCGACGAAGGCCTCCAGGGACGTCTCCTCGTCGGCGACATGAGGCGGCTTCCGCCGCTCGGATGCGGTCATGGAGGTCATCCTGCCCGGGGAAGCGGGGCCGGCACACGGCCGTCCGGCGGAGCCGGTGGTTCCGGGCACGGCCGGGCCGCCGGAACCCCTCCCCGTATGCTGCACGGACCCACGCATCAAGGAGGGCCTGTGAAGGTCGGCTGTATCGGACTCGGTGACATCGCGCGGAAGGCGTACCTGCCGGTGCTGGGCGCGCTGCCCGGACTGGAGCTGCACCTGCAGACCAGAACTCCCGCCACGCTGGCCGAGGTCGGCGACGCCCACCGGATACCGGGGGAGCGGCGCCACACCGACCTGGACGGCCTCCTCGCCGCGGGCCTCGACGCCGCGCTCGTGCACGCCCCCACCGCCGTCCACCCCGAGATCGTCGGCCGGCTGCTGGAGGCGGGCGTGCCGGTCTTCGTCGACAAGCCGCTCGCCCGCGAACTCGCCGACTGTGAACGGCTGGTGGCCCTGGCCCGCGACCGCGGCGTCCCGCTCGCCGTCGGCTTCAACCGCCGCTACGCGCCCGACTACGCGGCCTGCCTCGACCACCCCCGCGACCTCATCGTGATGCAGAAGAACCGGGTGGACCTGGCCGAGGAGGCCCGTTCCCTGATCTACGACGACTTCATCCACGTCGCCGACACCCTCCGGTTCCTGGCGCCCGGCGCGGTGGAGGACGTGGACGTACGGGCCAGGGTCGTCGACGGCCTCCTGGAGCACCTCGTCCTCCGGCTCGCGGGCGACGGGTTCACCGCGCTCGGCGTGATGAACCGCCGCGGCGGCTCCACCGAGGAGATCCTGGAGGTCTCCGGACAGGACCGGAAGCGAGAGGTCCGCGACCTCGCCGAGGTCGTCGACCACCACGGCGCGCGGACGGCGCGCCGACGCGGCGACTGGACGCCCGTCGCCCGGCAGCGCGGCATCGAGCAGTGCGTCACGGCGTTCCTCGACGCGGTGCGGGAGGGCAGGACGCTCGACGCCGAGGACGCCCTGCGCACCCACGAGCTGTGCGAGCGGATCGTCAACGCCGTGGAGAAGCGGAGCGCCTGACGCGGGCCCGCACCCCCTCGGCGCCGCACCAGAGGGCGAGCGCGCCCAGCGCCGCGTACACCGCCCAGTCCCCGGCCCGCGCGTAGGGGCTGACGCCGCTCGCGAGCGGCACGTCGTACACGGCCGCGGCCGACGCGTCGGTGCCCAGCCGGCCGCCGACCGCCCGGCCGCGCGCGTCGTACACCGCGCTCACCCCGGTCAGCGTGGCGTGGACCATCGGACGCCAGGTCTCGGCGGCCCGCAGTGCGGCCAGCGAGGCGTGCTGCGCCGGCGCCCAGCCGTGCTGGAAGGACGAGGTCGAGGACTGGGCGACGAGCACCTGGGCGCCGGATGCGGCCAGGTGCCGGCTCATGTCGGGGAACGCCGACTCGAAGCAGACCAGCGGACCGATCCGCAGCCCCGCGCCGCGCCCGGACGGCAGCCGCGTCACCACCTGCCGGTCCCCGCGCCGCCGGTCCTCGGTCGCCGCCTTGCCCACCGACGTGGCCCAGCCGAGCAGTGACCGGGCGGGCACGTACTCGCCGAAGGGCACCAGCCGCATCTTGTCGTAGCGGTCGCCCGTGGGGCCGTCCGGGCCGACGAGCACGGAGCTCTTGAAGATCCCGGGCCGGTCCGAGCGGCGTGCGTCCACGTTGACCAGCAGGTCGGCGCCGACCGTGCGGGAGAGCGCCGCGAGCCGGGCGCGCAGCGCCGGATCGGCGCCGAGGTCGGTGCCGACGCTGCTCTCGCCCCACACCACCAGGTCCACGTCACGGCCGGCGAGCGTCCGGGTCAGCGCCTCCTCGCGGTCCAGACGGGGGCCGGGCCCGACGATCACCCCGGGCTGGACGACCGCGATCCGCGCGGTCCCGGCCGGCCGGGGCTGCGGCGCCCACCACCAGACCCCGGCCGTGACCGCGGCGCAGCCGGTCAGCCCGGCCAGGCCCGCGAGCCGGGCGCGGGGCAGCGCGAGCACCGCGGCGAGCGCGGTGTTGACGGCCACCACCAGCAGTCCGACGAGCCAGACACCCCCCACCGACGCCAGCCGCAGCGCCGGCGGGACCTGCCACTGGCTGGCGCCCAACAGCCCCCAGGGGCCGCCCAGGTACTCCCAGGACCGGACGAGTTCGGCCAGCAGCCAGCCCGCGGGCACCAGTACCAGGGCCGCCGCCACCCGGCCGGGCCCCGGGCGCCCGCCCAGCAGCCGGTGGACGAGCAGCCCCCAGGGCACCCACAGCAGCCCCAGAAGCGCCACCAGCAACAGGATGAAGACATGGAGACTGGGCAACAGCCAATGGTGGACGGCCAGCAGGAAGCCGGCGCCGCCCAGCCACGCCTCCCGCGCGGCCCGGCGCGGCGAGCCGGCCGAGCGGACCAGCAGCAGCCAGGGAACGAGGGCCACATGGGCCAGCCACCACAGCGACGGCGCGGGGAAGGCGAGGGCCGGCAGCGCGCCCGCGGCGACCACGGCGGGCGCGCGCCACCGCCCGCCCGGGGCGGACGGCTTCCGCACGGCCGACGGCCCGTACGCGGCGGACGGCCCGGACGTCCGCGCCGGGAACCTCACCCTCATCACGTTCTCCCTCGTCGAGGCCGGGATCCCGGCCGGAGTCCCAGTGTGCTTGGCGCGCGGCGGACCGAGCCGTGGGGCGGTTGCGACGCACCGCGTCGCCCCGGAAACAGGGGGACGCCGTGAAAGGGCGCATGTTCACAAGTGGGAGCGCCCCCTACGGTCGCCTGCACACCATACGCACGAACGGGATCCGGCCATCTGCCGGGCGTCCGGATATCGGTCCCTGGCGAGGCCAAAACCCCGACAACAGCGTGCAAGTTTCAGCCTTTCTCATCGCAACGCATCAGGGAAACAGTGTTATACGGTCCAAAACGAAACGAAGTGATCCTGGCCCGCGGCGTCAGAAAGGCGTACGCCGGTACGTATCACGGGTTATCGCCGAGGCGCCCTGGGCAGGTACCGGGCAAAACTGGACAGGAATGCTGGTCGCTTGTTGCTGGGGGGCGGCGTGACTCGCGCATGTGATCGAACGGCAATCCAGTCGCCGCCGGGGGCGGGGGCCACCCGCAGCCTGACTCCCCTTCCATCCGTCCACCGATCGTTGACGTCCCGGAGGGATCCCATGGACAACCTTGTCGCCGAGGTGACCGCAGCCACGGATGCGGCGTGTGATGAGGCCCAGGTGCCGTCGTACTACTCCAGGAAGACCGCCGAGATCCTCCACAAGTACGGCCCCGGCCCCCGGATCCACTTTCACGTGGGCATGTTCGAGCCCGGCGTCCACCCCAACACCACCGTCTCGCAACGCGTCCTGCGCAACCGGCTGCGCGCCTCGCAGGAGACGGTCCTCGACCACGCCGCCCGCCTGTGGGGCGTCCCCGAGAACCCGCCGCACCAGCTCTTCGACATCGGCTGCGGCATCGGCGGCGGCTCCATCTACTGGGCCCAGGAGTACGGCAGTTCCGTCACCGCGATCACCGTCACCGCCAAGCACGTCCCGGTGATGGCCGACCTCGTCCGCGAGGCCGGCGTCGAGGACCTGGTCACCCCGGTCCTCGGCGACATCCACGACCTCTGCGAGGAATCCAGCTACGACGCGGCCGTCGCCATCGAGAGCTCCGGCTACATGGACCGCGAACGCCTCTTCACCGTCGTCGCCAAGGCCCTCCGCCCCGGCGGCTGGTTCGGCATCCAGGAGCACTTCCTCTGCCGGCCCGAGTGGACCACCTTCATCGACGGCTACTACAAGACCCGCCTCGGCACCCTCGCCGAGTACATCTCCGCCGCCCGCGCGGCCGGCTTCGAGCTGGAGCAGGACGAGGACATCACCGACCGGGTCGCCGAGTTCTGGGTCCAGTCCATGGCCTGGACCACCGCCGAACTCGACCGGGTGCAACGGGCGGAGGACGAACCGTCCCCCATCACCGTGGAACGGCTCCACGAATCCGCCCTCACCCACGGCAAGCTCTTCCGCGCCTGGCGCGACCACGCCGTCGAGACCCGCCTGCTGCTCTTCCGGATGGAGGGCAACTGAGCATGGTCGTCCCCTTCGGACCCCCACCGCGCGCCAGTGCCATCGGCTGGCGGCTGCCCCCCTTCTACTGCCCGATCCCCGACGCGGTCCACCCACGCCGTGACGTGCTCGAAAAACGGGCCGTCGCCTGGCTGGACGCCACCGGCATCTTCCGCGACGCCACCGACCGGGCCTGGAGCATCGCCACCCACAGCACCGACTTCAGCTGCCGCATGATCCCCCACGGCCGCGACGAACCCCTGCTCCTCTTCATCGAGTGGAACCACTGGGCGTTCGCCCTCGACGACATCTGGCACGACACCGGCGCCGCCGACGTCAACACCGCGCACATCGTCGACCTCAACGCCCGGATCTCCCGCTGCCTGGAAGCGCCCGGCTCCGCCATGCTCGGCGACTCCCCGTTCGACGCCGCCCTGGAGGACCTCGCCGCCAGGACCCGCGCCGTGGCCACCCCGGTCCAGCTCCGCCGGGTGGCGGAAGGCATGCGGGACTGGCTGTTCGGCGCCTCCTGGCAGGTCAGCAACATCGAACGCCGCGTGATGCCCACGCTCTCCGACTACGTGGCGCTGCGCCCCTCGATCAACGGCACCCGCTTCTCGCTCGCCTGGAGCGAGATCGCCAACGGCTTCGAGGTGCCCGCCGCCGAGCTGGCCTCGCCACCCGTCCAGGCGCTCACCGAGGCCGCCGGGTTCGTCGTCAGCTGCGACAACGACCTGTTCTCGTACGCCAAGGAGGACGACCACGAGACCACCGACCAGAACATCGTCAACGTCCTGGTCCACCACAACGGCACCTCCGCCGACCGGGCGCTCACGGAGGCCCTCGCCATAAGGGACCGGGCCATGACCCTGTTCCTCCGGCTGCGCGACCGGATCGCCCGGGACGCCGGGCCCGACCTCCGCCGCTATCTGGAGGCCCTGGGCCACTACATCGCCGGCTGCATCCGGTGGATGAACGCGGCACCCCGCTACGCCAGCCCCCGGAACCGGTACGAGCTTCCGGTGCCGGGGGCCACCTACGGCATCACCTGGCGGGACACACCCAGCGACCCGGAGACCGGCCCGCTGCCGATCCCCGCCGCCGCCTGGTGGTGGGACGAGCTCGACGCCCTGTCCCGCCCGCCGCGTCACTCGCCCCGGAACCACCGGACCAGCGACCTCCACCACGCGCCGCGCGCCCCGGAGGAGGACCCGTCGGCGGGCGGGGCGGGAACGCGCGGCGAACGCTCGGCGGCCGAGGTCTGACCGCCGGAACCGTCGGAACCGCCGACACCGCCGGCCCCCTCCCGCTCCGGGGATCCGCCCTCCGGCGCGGGAGGGGCCGCCGGCTGCGGCGCCGTCGCCGTGAAATGCACCGGCAGCGCCGTGAGATGACGGGACATCAGCGACGACTGCCAGCTCAGGTCCGTCTCGGCCACCGCGAGCCGGACGTCCGGCAGCCGCGTCATCAGCGCGTCGATCCCGGTGTCCGCGATGGCCCGGCCGATGTCCTGACCGGGGCACTCGTGGGCGCCCCCGCTGAACGCCAGGTGCGAGCGGTTGCCGTGCACCGGTGTGGTGGGGTCCGGGCGGATCGCCGTGTCCACATTGGCCGCGGCCAGCCCCAGCACCAGGGCGTCCCCGGCCCGGATCCGGTGCCCGGCCAGCTCGGTGTCCTGGGTCGCCCAGCGGCCGAGGATGGTGATGAACGGCGGCTCGTCCCACAGCGTCTGCTCGACCGCGTCCGGCAGCGTCATATGGCCGCCGGCCAGGTTGGCCCGGCACCGGGGGTCGGTGAGCACCATCCGCAGGGTGTTCGCGATCAGGTTGGCCGTGGTCTCGAAGGCGGCGATCAGCACCAGCCGCAGGTGCTGCTGCACCTCCTCGTCCGACAGCTTGGACTCGTGCTCCAGCAGCCAGCTGGTGAAGTCCGGCCCCGGCTCCCGGTGCTTGCGCTCCACCGTGCGGCGCAGCGCCGCCTGGACGAACGCGTTGCTGCGGACCGCCGTGTCGGTGCCCTTGATCATGTCCCGGGCGGACTGCACCAGTTCCGGGCTGTACTCCTCGTGCATGCCGAGGAGCTGCGTCATCACCATCATGGGCAGCGGCTCGGCGAACGCGTGCACCAGGTCGGCGCCGCCCGTCGCGCAGAACTCGTCGACGAGCTCGTTGGCGAACCGGGTGATGTGCCGCCGGACGCCCCGCCGGTCGAACCGGGCGATGGAGTCGTTGATGGCGCCGCGCCAGCGCTCGTGCGCCTGCCCGTCGGCCATCGAGCAGATGGGCTGCCAGGTGGCGATGGGCGCCAGCGGGTGCTCGGGGCCGATCCGGCCCTCGCGCATCGCCCGCCAGACCCGCGAGTCGCGGGAGAACCGCGACGGCGTCCGGGTCACGTCGAGGTTCTCCCGGTAGCCGAGGACCAGCCAGGCCGGGACGTCCCCGCTGAGCAGCACGGGGGCCACCGCCCCGTGCCGCTCGCGCAGCTGCTCGTACAGGCCCATCGGGTCGTCCTCGGCGGCCGGCCCGTACAGGCGCGTCACGCCGCCGTCCCCGTAGGCGTGGGCCGGGCACTGCGGCGGGGGGCCCGCCTGCGCGGTGTCGGCGCGGGAGTGCTCGTCGGGAGGGGTCACTGTGGCTCCGGGGTGGTGTGAGCGAGGCTGTACAGGTACCGCATCAGGGTCATCAGCGCGTCGCGGCAGGAGGCGCGGTCCCGGGCGTCGCACGCGAAGATCGGTACGGACTCGGGGAGGTCCATCGCCGCCCGCAGTTCGGGGACCGGGTGGACGGGGGCGCCCGGGAAGGTGTTCACGGCGACCACGAAGGGCACGCCGCGCTCCTCCAGGATGCCCACGACCTCGTAACTCACCTCCAGGCGGCGGGTGTCGAGCAGGACCACCGCGCCGAGGGCGCCCTCGAAGAGGCCGTCCCAGAGGAACCAGAAGCGCTCCTGCCCGGGGGTGCCGAACAGGTACAGCACCAGTTGCTCGTTGATGCTGATGCGGCCGAAGTCCATGGCCACGGTGGTCTCGATCTTCTGCTCGATCCCCGCGATGTCGTCCACGCCGACGCCGGCCTGGGTCATCGTCTCCTCGGTGGTGAGCGGTCTGATCTCGCTCACCGAGCCGACGAGGGTGGTCTTGCCGACCCCGAAGCCGCCCACGATCACGACCTTCACCGCCGCCGCGGCGGTGGCCGGGAGGATGTCCTCCCTCCTGGGACCTGCGTGGGGGTCAGAGGTTTTGTAGTCCATGCATCACCGCCTCCAGGAGGCCTACGTCGGGAAGGGCAGCGACGGGGACCGGAGGTCTGGCCTCCACATGACCGCGGCTGAGCAGGTCGTTGAGCAGGACGGTCACCGTGCTGACGGGCAGCGTGAGGTAAGCGGATATCTCGGCGACGGACAGCGGGTAGTCGCACATGCGCACGATCGTCTCGTGCTCGGGCTGGAGGCCGGGGTCGGTCTCCGTGCGGGCGACGATCAGGGTCACCAGGTCCAGCCCGGTGGAGCTCTGCTTCGATTCGCCGCAGCCCTTGGTGACGATGTACAGCCGGTCCGGGTTGCCGGGATCCCATGCCCTTTCGGGTTTGCTCATGCCACCGGCCCGGTGACACGCGGGGGACTGGTGAGGTGCTCGCCGATCCGGGCCACCAGGTCGCGCATCCGGTGCCCCATCAGCCCGGCGTCGACGTCGTCGTCGGCGAGCACCGCCAGGAACGCGCCGGCCCCGGCGGCCATGAGGTAGAAGAAACCGCCGTCCACCTCGATGACCACCAGGCGCATCTGCCCGTCGCCGTGCGGGAATTCGGCGGCCACCGCGGTGGACAGGCTCTGCAGTCCCGCGCACGCGGCGGCCAGCCGGTCCGCGGCGTCGGTGTCCGTGCCGTGCTGAGCCATGCGCAGGCCGTCCGAGGACAGCACGATCACGTGCCGGATCTGGGGCACGCTGGATGCCAGATCCTTGAGCATCCAGTCCATGTTGAACCGCTGCTGCGTCACTTGGCTACTCTTCCTTGTCTGACGGGTCATCACTTGTCGGGCCCCGGTCACCCTCCGGAGCGTCGCCCTTGAGGGCGCTGGTGAAGGCGGCCAGCCACAGGCCCGGCTGGGTGGGCTCGGACTCCGGCTCCGGACGCGGCGCGGGCTGCTCGGCCGCGGCCGGGGCGACGGCCGCCGCGCGGGCGGCCATGCCCAGCGCGCGCCGGCGGCGCTGCGGGAGGCCGTTGGCCGTGTGCGAGCCCACGGCCGGGGTCTCCAGCGGCGGCGGCGGGTCGGGCAGCGGACGGCCGGGCTTCTTGCGGACCTTGGGCGGCGGCAGCGTGGCGGCGCGGGCGATCTCGCCGCCCGGGGTGGCGCTGGCGGTGACCAGTTCGGCGGGGACGATCAGCACGGCGCGTACACCGCCGTACGCCGAGGGCCGCAACGACACCCGGAAGCCGTAGTTCTTCGCCAGCCGGCTGACGACGGCCAGGCCCAGCCGCGGGGTCTCCCCGAGGTCGTCGAGGTCGAAGCCGCGGTCGGCCATCTCCAGCACCCGGTCGGTGCGGCGGCGGTGTTCGTCGGTGAGGCCGACGCCGGCGTCCTCGATCTCGATGGCGACGCCGGACTGGACCTCGACGGCCGTCAGGTGCACCCGCGTCTCGGGCGGGGAGTACCGGGTCGCGTTGTCGAGCAGTTCGGCGGCGGCGTGGATGACGGGCTCGACGCCCGGTCCCGTGATGGCGACGTCGGCGACCGAGTGCAGGTCGACCCGGCGGTAGTCCATGATCCGGGACATCGCGCCGCGCAGCACGTTGTACAGCGGGATGGGGTTCTTCCACTGGCGGCCGGGGCGGGAGCCGCCGAGGACGGCGATGCTGTCCGCGAGCCGGCCGATCAGCGCGGTGCCGTGGTCGAGGTGGAGCAGGTCGCTGAAGACCTCGGGGGTGTTGCCGTGCCGGTCCTCCATCTCGCGGAGGTCGGTGGCCTGTTGGTGGACGATCGCCTGTACGCGGCGCGCGATGTTGACGAACGCCCGGTGGGCCGAGTCGCGCAGGCCCTCCTCGGCCTGGACCGCCTCCACCACGACCCGGATCACCTTGCGGTGCTCGGCGGCGTACGGGGAGTGGTCCGAGGGGGACGGCGCGACCGCGCGGACGACCTCGTCGGCGAAGGCGCCGCTCTGCAGCATCTCCACGGCGCGGGGCAGCAGTTCGTTCGCCAGCCGGACGGTGGCCGCGTCCTGCTGGGCCAGCTGGTGGCGGAGGGCGGCCTCCTGCTCGGCGCAGCGGCGGCGCAGGGAGTTGATCACCCGGCCGCGGCGGGCGGCCTCCGAGGAGGTGAGGGCGACCGCGACGGTCGCGGCGGTTCCGCACCAGGCCGTCGGGGTGCGGACTTCGAGGGGGGCGAGCAGGGCGGCGGTGGCGGTGCAGACCGCCAGCACCACAGGGGGGACCAGCCATATGAGGGACGAGGCGGGCCGCCTGACTTGAGGTGACGATCCAGTACCAACCATCGAGTTCCTCGGGGGATCGGGTAATGAGTCGGGGGGCGACGTGGGACCACGGGGGAGGCGTCGCCGCCGGTGCCCGGCACGGGATCGCGGACGGACAGGAACGGACGCGAACGGATGCGGACAGGGGTCGAGGTTCCCGGATTCCCTGGGATCCCCCCGGGTTCCCCGGGGTTCTCCGGTCGCGTCGGCGCGGCGGTCGGCGGCAGCGTGCCGTAGTCGCCACGACCGCTGCGGGAATGGAGCGTAGCCTGTCGCGCGGTCTTGCGGCGCGAAGTTGTCATATTCGCGGAAAGGGCTGACGGGGGAATTCGAAAGGCATCACAATGGCCCCGGGGGCGGATTCTCGAAAACATTTTTGGGTGGCCTGAAAATGCGTTCGGACGAACGGCGGATCATGCCCGCGGGGGATGTGTCCGGCGAACCCTCCCCCCGGCATCAGGGCGTCCGGCTAGGCTCGCTCCACCACACTCATACGGGAGACACGTCATGACGCGGCAAGAGCACGAACGGCGCCCGTACACCGCCCTGTTCGAGCGCGAACAGGAGGTGGCCGCCGCGGAGCGGGCCGTGGAGGCCCTCTGCGGCGGGGCCGACGGGAGCGGCCGGGCGTCCGGCGGACTCCTCCTCTTCAGCGGCGAGGCGGGCGTGGGCAAGACGGCCCTGCTCGGCGAGATGCGGCGGCTGGCCGCCGAGCGGGGCGGCTGCACGGTCCTGGCCGCCCGAGGCGGCGAGCAGGCGCAGTCCGTCCCCTTCCACGTCGTAAGGCAGTTGCTCCAGCCCGCCCTCGCGCCGATGGAGGAGCGGCAGCGGCGGGAGATCCTGGGCGAGTGGTACGACATCGCGGGCCCCGCCCTCGGCATCGCGCCACCGGTCGGCCCGCAGGCCGACCCGCAGGGGGTCCGCGACGGACTCGACTGGCTCGTCACGCAGTTCGCGTACACCAAGGAACGGCTCGTCCTCGTCGTCGACGACGCGCACTGGGCCGACGCGGCGTCCCTCGCCTGGCTGACGTCCTTCGCCGTCCGGCTGACGGAACTGCCGGTCCTGCTGGCCGTCGCCTACCGGCCGGACGAACTCCCCAAACACTCACCGGCGTTCGCGGACCTGGTCAACGGCCGCGGCAACCGCCCGGTCACCCTGCACCCGCTCACCCCCGGCGCGGTGGCCGAGCTGGTGCGCACGTCCATGGGCCGGGAGGCCGACGACCCGTTCTGCCGCGAGGTCTGGGCCGTCACCGGCGGCAACCCCTACGAGGCCGTCGAACTCGTCGCCAAGGCGCGGGACCGCAGCCTGCGGCCGATGGAGGAGTCCGCCGCCCTGCTGCGCGAGCTCGGCGCCGCGGCCCGCGGCAGCGGCCTGGTCGCCCGGCTGGAGCGGCTGGGCAACGCGACCACCCGGTTCGCCTGGGGCGCCTCGGTGCTCGGCACGGAGATCTCGGTGCGGGTGGCGGCCATGCTGGCCGGCATGAGCCCCGCCGAGGGCGCCGTCTGCGCCGACCGGCTGCGCGAGGCCCGCATCCTCACCGGCGCCTCCGAGCTGGAGTTCGTCCACCCGCTGATCGCCACCGCCGTCTACCGGGCCATCCCGCCCGCCGCCCGCACCGCGATGCACGGCCTCGCCGCCTGGGCGGTCACCAACGCGGGCCACGGCCCGGCCGCCGCCTCCCGGCATCTGCTGGAAGTCCACCCAGACGGCGACCCCGACCTCGTCCGGCAACTGCGCGACGCCGCCCGGGAACACCTGGCCGTCGGCGCCCCCGAGGCGGCCCAGCGCTGTCTGGAGCGCGCGCTGGCCGAGCCGCCCCCGGAGGAGGAGCGCGCCGAGGTCCTCTACGAACTGGGCTGCTCCGCCCTGCTGACCTCGCCGCCCACCACCATCAACCACCTCCGCTCGGCACTCGCCCTGTCCGGGCTGCCCAAGGACCTGCGCGTCGACGCCACGTACCGGCTCTCCCAGGCCTACGCCCACAACAGCCAGCTCGCCGAGGCCGCCGAGGTGGTGGCCGAGCACGCCGGCCGGACGCCCGACGGCCCGGGCCGGATGCGCCTCCAGGCCGCCCACTACCTCTGGAAGGGCATCCAGCTGGAGGAAGAGGACGCCCACACCAGGTCCCGGGAGATCGCCGGCCTCACCGACCGGCTCAGCGGCCGGGACAACGCCGAACGGGCCCTGCTCGCCCTGCGGGCCTTCGACGCCATGATCCAGGGCGAGGACGTGCTCCAGGTCGTCGAGCTCGCCGACCGCGCCCTGGTCGACGGGCGGCTCGCCGACGGCATGGGCTGGACCAACACCGAGTGGGGCTTCGAACTCCCCAGCATCATCGGCATCACCTACGCCTTCTGCGACCGGCTCGACAAGGCCGAGGAACTGTTCACCGAGGCCGTCCGGGAATTCGAGATCTCCGGCTGGCGCGGCGGCCACCTCGCCTTCGCCCACGAGTTCCTGGGCCTGGTCCACCGCCGCCGCGGCGACCTGCGGCGGGCCGAGAGCTTCCTCCGCGACGGGCTGCGGCTCGCCGACCGGCTGGGCCCCGGCGTCCCCATCCAGTGGGACGGCAGCTGCCTGCTGATCGACACCCTGCTCGCCAAGGGCGACGTGGCGGAGGCCCAGGCCGTGGCCGAGAAGTACTCCTTCGGCCCGCCCTACCCGCCCGCCATGGTCATGCCCGACGCGGCCTGCGTCCTCGGCAGGCTGCTACTCGCCCTGGGCCGCTCCTCGGAGGCCGTCATCGAGCTGGAGACGGCGGGCCGGCGGCTTGAGGAGCGCGGCAGGCACAACGTCCTCTGGGCCCCCTGGTCGCTCGACCTGGCCACGGCCGTCGCGGAGGAGCAGCCCGAGCGGGCCCGGGAGCTCGCCGACCGCTCCCTGAAGTACGCCATGCGGTTCGGCACCGACACGGCCGTCGGCGAGGCGCTGCGCCGCTCCGCTCCCCTCGTCGGGCCGGAGGAGGCCCTGTCCCGCCTGGAGCAGGCGGTTCGCCATCTGGCCCAGTCGCCGTGCCGGTACGAGTACGCCTGTGCCCTGGTCGACCTGGGCACGGCCCTGCGCGGCGCGGGCCGAGGAGGAGGCGGCGGAGCCGCTGCGCGAGGGGCTGCGGCTGGCGGAGGAGTGCGGGGCGGCGGGGGTCGCGGG
>NZ_JBPQTX010000188.1:0-13773 GCF_051386555.1 Streptomyces sp. URMC 126 | reverse complement strand
CGCCCGGGCCTCCGGCGCCGGGGGCGGTGTCACGGGGGCGCCCGCCGGCGGCGCGAACGGCGCGTGGAACGGCGCCGGAGGCCCGGGCGGGGGCCCGTACGGACCCGCGAACGTCCCGCCACCCTTCCGCCCCTGCGAGAGGAGCACCGCGAGCAGCACCGCGCCGGCCGTCCACAGCATCCCGAAGAGGAACAGCTCGCCGCCGTTCACTCCGAGTTCCGTGTTGGCGAAGCCGCCGATGATGCCGCCGCGGGAACGCCCCTTCCACTCGGACGAGAAGCCCGCAACCAGCCCCAGGAGCCACACCGCCATCAGGAAGAACACCCCTGACAGCACCAGCTCCTTGTTGCCCTCCCGCGCCCGGCGTACCGCCATCAGCGTCAGCGACAGGGCGCAGAGCACGCCCACGGCCACGATCCCGGCCTGGGCCCAGCCGCCCCAGACGTCACCGGCATCGGAGAGGCCGAACTCGTGGCTGCGGCCGAAGGATCCGGAGCCGGACGAGGACCCGAACCACCCGTCGTCGTCTCCGTAGCGGCCGGCGCCGGCCCCGGCCCGGGCGGTCAGGTCCGCACCCCAGGAACCGCCGACGCACACGAGCGCCGCGTTGACCACCAAGGCCAGGATGGCCACCAGAGCCCAGCCGGAGAGGGCGTTCTCCTGGTCGAGCTGGTAGATCAGGACGACGAGCAGGACGGCGGCCCACAGGCCCACGGCCAGTGCGAGGGCGCGCAGGGCCGTGCCTGCCGACCGCAGGACCATCCGCGCGCCGGGGCCGAGCCGGGTGAGGACGGCGTCCCGGGACAGCACGCCGCCGCTGACCAGCGTGGTGAGCGCGAAGGTGAACAGCGCGGCGAGCACAGGCGTGGTGGAGACCCCGCCGTCGATCCAGTCCGGCTGCCCGTACAGCCCGAACACCAGCACCAACACGCCGGCCACGATGCCGATGCGCGGCGCGGCGTCGAGGCCGGCGCCGGCCGGCCGGGCCCGGCGCAGCCAACGGGCGCCGAGGACCACGGCGACCGTCCACAGGACCGTCATCGTCAGCAGCCAGAACGATATGGACCCGCTGACCCGCGACGACTCGTAGGACCCCGCGTCGCCCTCGATGTCGGCGGTGCCGCCGAGCCCTTGCACCAGGACGGCGATCACCACCTTGAACCGCTCGGTCCAGGACACGGCGCCGTCGTCGGAGTCTCCGGAGCCGGAGTCGGAGCCCGGCCAGTCGGACGAGCCCGAGTCCGAGGAGTCCGAGCCCCAGGACGGCGCGGAGAAGCCGATCGCGAGGAGCAGCAGCAGGGCCACCGGCCACAGGGCCGCCAGCGCCGAACCCGCCCAGTCGCCGGTGAACACCCGGCGCAGGAACACGGCGACGGGCCCCGGCGGGGCCGGCACACCCGGCGGCGCGGCCGGCGGCGGGCCATAGGCTCCGGCGGTCCCGGCGGGCGCGGCGTACGGCGGCGCGGCGGGCGGCGGCCCGAACGGCGGGGGCGTCGCGCCGGGCGGAGGCGGTGCGCCGGGCGGAGGCGATGCGGTGGGTGGCCCGGCGGGCGGTGGTGGCGTGGCGGGCCGGGCCGGCGCCGGGGTGGCGTCCGCCGCCCCGCCACCGGCCGCCTCCACCACGGGCCGCTCCTTGCCGCACGCCATGCAGAAGCGGGCACCGGCCGTGAAGGCGGCCCCACAAGACGGGCAGAACGACGTCATAAACGCTCCGGTGACTCGGTGTCTCCCGGCCTGTACAGGAAAGCCGAGGCCGGAACCTTACCGAACGTCAGCCGGCGGGAGAGGCCGCTTTCCTGCCCCGGTGCAGGGCGACGATCCCGCCCGCCAGGTTGCGCCACGCCACGTCCGTCCAGCCGGCCTTCAGCAGCCGCCCGGCGAGCGCCGGCTGGTCCGGCCAGGCGGGGATCGACTCGGCGAGGTAGACGTACGCGTCCGGGCTGCTGCTCACCGCGCGCGCGACCGTCGGCAGGGCCCGCATCAGGTACTCGGTGTAGACGGTGCGGAAGGGCTTCCAGGTGGGGTGGCTGAACTCGCAGATCACCACCCGGCCCCCGGGCTTGGTCACGCGCAGCATCTCGCGCAGCGCCGCGTCCGTGTCCTGCACGTTGCGAAGGCCGTAGGAGATGGTGACGGCGTCGAACACCCCGTCCGCGAACGGCAGTCGGGTCGCGTCACCGGCGGTCAGCGGCATCCAGGGGTGCCGCTTCTTGCCCTCGCGCAGCATGCCCAGCGAGAAGTCGCAGGGGACGACGTACGCGCCGTCGGCGCTGAACGGGATCGACGAGGTGCCCGTGCCGGCCGCGAGGTCCAGCACCTTCTCCCCCGGGCGTCCCGCGACGGCGGCCGCCACGTGCTTGCGCCACCGCCGGGCCTGGCCCAGCGAGATCACGTCGTTGGTCAGGTCGTACTTGGCCGCCACGTCGTCGAACATCGCGGCGACTTCGTGCGGCTGCTTGTCCAGGGAGGCTCGGGTCACGCCCCCATTCTTCACCTCCGCCCCCTTCCGCCGGACACAGGGGCCTCTGGACGGCCCGGCCGCTCCGCGACGACGTCACTCTCCACGGCACGGTGAGCGCCTTTCCTGCGAGCCCCCGCGCCCCCAGGTCCACCGGCACACCCCCGGGATCCGGCACCGCCCGTCGACGGCCGCCGTCCCCGTACCGATGGCACAGCTCTTCCGGCCGGCCGTCACACGGCCGGGCCCTCCACTCCGCACCGCGGACGACCGGAGCGGCCGGCCCGCGGTGATCACTCTGCCGGAGAAAGCGGAGGGGAGGCTTCTCCTTGACGGACTGCTGACGCCTTCGGGGGCGCCCGCTACGGATCCTTGACGGGAGCGTCGCCCTCAGAGCTCGACCAGCGCCGCCAGGTCGATGACGATGGGGAACGGCCGGTCCGTCTCCAGCTTGCCCGTGTGCACCGGCCGGTCGGGAGCCGAGACGTACTGCCCGGTCTCCTTGTGCAGCCAGAACTCGTGCACCTCCGGCAGCCCGTCCTCGCCGCGCTCGACGCGCCAGTAGTTCCTCACCCCGGCGGAGGCGTACAGGGCGGGCTTGCGGACGCGGTCGTCCTGGCGGGAGCCGGGGGAGACGACCTCGACGACGAGCACGGCCTTCTCCACCGGCAGGTGCTTCGCCTGAAAGACGTCCCAGCCTCTCCTGTCGAACACGACTACGTCGGGAACCGGAGGGTTCTGCTCATCGATCAGGACACATTGCTCGTCCAAGGCCGCGTAGTGCCCGGTCACGCACCCTTTCAATTGCTGTTTGATGTTGGAACGAACCACGTTGTGCCATGCTGAGGGCCTCCCCCTGACCACGATCACTCCGTCCACGAGCTCCCAGTCGAACGGCAGCTCCAGGTCCTCCACCTGGTCCACCGTCCATCCGTTCTCCGGTGGGAACATCCAGTTCTCAGGAGTGGCCTTCTCCGGCTCGGCGGCCTGCTCCAGCCGTTCTGCGATCATCACTGCTCCCATGAACGCGAGTGTGGACGCGCGTGCGGACCGCGGTCCTGGATACGACGGTACCGTCACCCGATGTGATGAGCGGGGCGCACCGCGCCGCCCTCAGGCGCCCCGGTAGACGAGCCGTCCGCCCAGCACCGTGGCCACACACGTTCCCGCCCCCGCCGCCACCAGCCCCGCCTCGTCCGGGACGTCGAACGCGGCCAGGTCGGCGCGGCCGCCGACGGTCAGGGGGGCGGGGATCACGTCGGCCAAGGCGGACGCGCCGCGGAACGGGTCGAGGTCCGGCGGCTCGGCGAGGATGCCGGGGGCAAGGGTCGCCGGGACCTCGCGCAGTCCCGAGCGGGAGACGGCCGTACGGACCACCGTGTCGCGGAAGGGCCCGCCGACCGCCGTCGTGCCGTAGCGCAGCATGCGCTGGAGGCCCCGCCGGACACTGCCCGACCTGCGGGTCTCCGTCATCTCCAGGGCCGCGAGGCGGTCGCCGGTCAGCGGCCGGTCGCCGAGGTCGTCGTACTCGCGCGGGTCCGGGTGGTAGGCGCGGGTCAGCAGCCACAGGCCGTGCCACTGCCGGAGGCCGGGCGTGAGCACGCCCGGCCAGCGCCGCACCCGCGCGCCCGGGTACGCCGCCGTCACCTCGTCGAGCGGCCCGAGGGCCGCGACGGCCCCGCCGTCGACCAGGACGGCGCCGCCGGGCACGGGCCGCGCCGCCGGATCGCCGGTCAGCAGCAGCCCGGCCGCGTGGATCGTCAGCACCGGAGCGGGCCTCAGTCGGCGGCGACGAGCTTGAGCTCCGGGTGGGCCGTGCCGCCCTCGATCGCCGTGGAGGACAGGTGCGAGACGACACGGTCGTCGACGGGGTCGTTCGCCGGGTCGTCGTGGACCACGATGTGTTCGTACGTCGTCGTCCGCTGCGCGGGGACGCGGCCCGCCTTGCGGATCAGGTCGATGATCTCCTGCCGGTTCGAGCGGTGCTTGGCGCCCGCCGACGAGACGACGTTCTCCTCCAGCATGATCGAGCCCAGGTCGTCCGCGCCGTAGTGCAGCGACAGCTGGCCGACCTCCTTGCCCGTGGTCAGCCAGGAGCCCTGGATGTGGGCGACGTTGTCGAGGAACAGCCGCGCGATGGAGATCATGCGCAGGTACTCGAAGATCGTGGCCTGCGTCCGGCCCTTCAGGTGGTTGTTCTCGGGCTGGTAGGTGTACGGGATGAACGCGCGGAAGCCGCCCGTGCGGTCCTGCACGTCACGGATCATCCGCAGGTGCTCGATCCGCTCGGCGTTGGTCTCGCCGGTGCCCATCAGCATGGTGGAGGTCGACTCGACGCCCAGGTTGTGGGCGATCTCCATGATCTCCAGCCAGCGCTCGCCCGACTCCTTCAGCGGCGCGATGGCCTTGCGCGGCCGCTCCGGCAGCAGCTCGGCGCCGGCGCCCGCGAACGAGTCCAGACCGGCGGCGTGGATGCGGCGGATCGCCTCCTCGGCGGAGACGCCCGAGATCCGCGCCATGTGGTCGACCTCGGAGGCGCCCAGCGAGTGGATCACGAGCTGCGGGAACGCCTTCTTGATCGCGGAGAAGTGCTCCTCGTAGTACTCGACCCCGTACTCCGGGTGGTGGCCGCCCTGGAACATGATCTGCGTGCCGCCCAGCTCCACGGTCTCCGCGCAGCGGCGCAGGATGTCGTCGAGGGGCCGCGTCCAGACCTTGTCGCTCTTCGGCGGGGCGTAGAAGGCACAGAACTTGCACGCCGTGACGCACGAGTTCGTGTAGTTGATGTTGCGCTCGATGATGTACGTCGCGATGTGCTCGGTACCCGCGTAACGGCGTCGGCGCACGGCGTCGGCGGCCGCGCCCAGCGCGTGCAGCGGAGCGGACCGGTAGAGGACGAGCGCCTCCTCCGGGGTGATCCGCCCGCCGTCGGCGGCGCGGTCGAGGACGGCTGCGATCTCAGAGGGCGAGAGGTCGGCGTTCTCTGTCACCGTGCGTCCCTTCGGAGGGGGTTCGTCAAGACCGAACCAGCCTACGCCAGGGGTCCGACAGCCCCGGGGGCGGCCGGGGTCAGCCGCCGCCGGTGCGGGTGAGGGTGGCGGTGGGGGAGCCGCCCTTCTTGTCGTCGGACGCGTAGGAGAGTCTGCCGTCGGAGGTGAGGGTGTAGACGAGCGTCGCCTCGTTGCCCGTGCAGCCGGGGGCCTTCGGCCCGTCGGTGACCTCGGTGAGCGTGATCTTCGTGGCGCTCGCCGACTTCAGCACCGCCTTGGCCCGGCACTGGTAGACACCCATGATGTCGTAGGTGTTCCGGACGACGTACTCGCCCTCGGCGCCCTGACTGATGACGCTGACCACCGAGCCGTTGGGGAACCCGTTGCTCTGCGTGATCCCCCCGGTCCAGGTCCCCACGAACCCCCCGGGCACCACCCCGTTCCTCCCGGACGCCGCGCGGTCGTTCCGCTTCGCCCCGGAACCCCGGCTCCGGTCCTTCCCGCCGTCCCCGTCGAACGGCCACATGCCCTGCCCCAGCAGCAGGGCGAGGACGAGCGCCACCGCCCCGGCCGCCGCCAGACCGAACAGCAGCGCCCGGCGTCGCGCGCTCCGCTTCGCCGGTGCCGCCTTCCCGCCCGGCGCGTCCCCCCGGTCCCCGTAGGGGCCCCGGTCGCTGTAGGGGCCGGCACCCGGCCCGCCGTGGCTCTTCGCCCCGGAGGGGTCGTACGGGGAGACGTCGTACGGGCCGCCGGAGCCGTACGCGCCCGGGCCCGCCCCGGCACCCGTCCCCGGGCCCTCGCGGAAGCCGTACGCCGCGCCCGGACCGCTGCCGTCCCGTACGGGTATCGGGCCGCCGGGCCACGCCTCGTAGGAGGAGGGCCCGGACCCGGAGGAGGGCCCGGCGGACGGACCGGAGGCACCGGGGGACGGACCGGAGGCACCGCCGTGCCCACCCGGGCCGTGCCCGTTCCCCGCCAGCGCCGGCCCGCCGCCCCACTCCGTCGGCGCGTAGCCGAGCGCCGGCCCGAAGGTGCCGGTGGGAGCGGACCCATCGGGCCCACCCGAAACGCCGTTCTCGCCGACCGGTTCGGAAGACGCCCCGGGCGCCCCCGGATCCCCCTCCCACCCCTCCAGCCCCAGCAGCTCCACCGCCTGCCGGCTCACCTGCTCCACCAGCGGCGCGGGCAGCCAGCCCGGACCGACGAGGGCGCCCGCCGGGCGGCCGTCGGTGAGCCGGCGCAGCAGGTCGGCGGGGGCAGGGCGGTCGGCCGGGTCCTTGGCGAGGCAGGCCGTCACCAGCTCGCGGAGCTCCCCGGTCAGGCCCGGCCCGAGCTCCGGATCGCCGTGGACCACGCGGTAGTTGATCGACGCGTGGTGCTCGCCGGGGAACGGCGGGCCGCCCCCGGCGGCGAAGGCGAGGACCGCGCCGAGCGAGAAGACGTCCGCCGCCCCGGTCAGCGGGCGGCCCAGCACCTGCTCGGGCGCCATGTACCCGGACGAGCCGATCACGACGCCGGTGGCGGTGAGCGAGGTCGTGCCGTCCATGGCCCGGGCGATACCGAAGTCGATCAGCCGCGGACCGTCGAGCGGCAGCAGCACGTTGGAGGGCTTGACGTCCCGGTGGACGAGGCCCAGCCCGTGCACGGCGGCCAGCGCCTCGGCCAGCCCGGCGCCCACCGCGCGGACGGCAGGCTCGGGCAGCGGCCCGACGTCGGCGACCGCCCGGTCCAGGGAGGGCCCGGCCACGTACCCCGTCACCACCCAGGGCACCGGCGCGCCCGGGTCCGCGTCCAGGACGGGCGCGGTCCAGGCGCCGCCGACCCGCCGCGCCGTCTCCACCTCGCGCCGGAAGCGCGAGCGGAACTCCTCGTCGAGGGCGAGCCGCGGGTGCACGACCTTCACCGCCACCGTCCGGCCGCCCGCGGTGCGGCCCACGTAGACCCGGCCCATGCCGCCCGCGCCGAGCACGCCCAGCAGCCGGTACGGGCCGACGGCGCGCGGATCTTCCTCCAGCAACGGCCGCATCGGGACCTTCGCCTCCCCCCAGAAGGGGCCGTCCGCCCCCGATTTTCAGCCTATGACTCAATTCATGGCCTGTCCCAGGAACCCGCCTCCCGGGTTTGCCCATCCACTAGGACGGAACAAACCGTCATGTCCTTCGGGGCAGCAGAATCGTCCGGAGCGACGCGATGACGCACTCGAACGGGTCCTACCGGGGCCAGAGCCGCCGGCGGGCCTCCGGCCGCAAACGCTGGATCATAGTGGCGGCTTCCATAGCCGTCCTCGGCCTGATAACCACCGGTGTCCTGAAGTACCTGGAGATCGGCCCCTTCTCCCGGAAGGGCGAGCCGGTCAGTTTCGGTCAGGACATTCCGGCGGGCGGCGGTCAGGCCGGGGGGAACGACGGCGGCAAGCCCGCCCAGCCGGCCGACTCCAAGGTCGCGATGCCGACGGGCCCGGCGGCCCCGTTCAAGAACGCCAACACCCTGAGCGACGGCACCGAGATCGGCGTGGTCACCTACCACGGCAAGAAGTCCGGGTTCACCGGCAAGGTCTGGGTCTGGGCGCCGAAGCAGTACAAGGACCCGAAGTACAAGAAGAGCGGCTTCCCGGTGCTGATCGCACTGCCCGGCGGCCCCGGCTTCCCGATGAACTACTGGATGGGCACCGACCTCGGCCTGGAGTCGAGCGTCGCCAAGTGGTCCGAGGAGGGCACGGGCAAGCCCTTCATCATCGCGATGCCCGTCCTGAACCCGCAGAACGCCGACCCGCTGTACTGGGACGGCAGTGACATCCCGGGCCAGCCGAAGATGGGCACCTGGCTGACCGAGGACGTCCCCCAGCTGATCAAGGAGAACTTCCGGACGATCAAGTCCCGGGACGGCTGGGCGTTCATGGGCTCCTCCACCGGCGGCTTCGCGGGCCTGAAGGCCGTGCTGAAGCACCCGGACAAGTTCAAGGCCGTCATCGCCTCCGGCCCGGACATCGTCCCCGACTCCCGGCTGTGGAACGGCCACCCCAAGGAGATGGCCGCCAACAACCCGGAGGTCCTCTCCAAGAAGCTGATCGCCAAGGGCGGCCCGGACGTCTACCTCGCCTTCCAGTACGGCACCCTTGAAGGAACCGTGAAGGGGAAGGTGGACAAGTACATCGCCACCTACGGCAACAAGGGCCCCATCCACACCCACCTCCAGGTCATCCAGGGCGGCAAGCACGACGCCAGGACCTATGTGAAGGGCATGGACCAGGGCAGCATGAAGTGGATCAGCGAGCACATCTCGGGACCGGTCGAGGCCACCTCCTGATCTCCGCCGCGGGGCCCCCTGGCCCCGCGGCCACGCCGCGCCCGGCCCGTACGGAACAGACCGCCATGTCCTTCGGGACAGCAGAAACGTCCAGAGGGACAGGATGAGCAACTCAGCCAACGGCGCCTACCAGTCGCGGGGCCACCGCAGGGCCACGCGGGCGAAGCGCTGGTTCCTGGTCGCGGTGTGCATAGCCGTGCTCGGCGCGATCGCCTACCCGGTGCTGAACTACTTCGACGTGTTCTCCGACAAGGGCGACCCGATCTCCTTCGACGACGGGTCCGGCGGGAAGAACGGCGGCGGGAAGCCCGGTTCGAAGGCACTGATGCCGACCGGCCCGAAGGCCGACTTCAAGATCTCCGGCACGGTTCAGGACGGCAGCAAGATCGCCGTCACCACGTACCAGGGGAAGAAGTCCGGCTTCACGGGCAAGGTGTGGGTCTGGGCGCCCGAGGAGTACAAGGACCCGAAGTACAAGGACAGCGGTTTCCCGGTACTGATCGCGCTGCCGGGCGGCGCGGGGTTCCCCAACAACTACTGGATGGGCGCGGACCTCAAGCTGGAGGACTCCGTCCAGAAGTGGGCGAAGGCCGGCAAGAGCCTGCCCTTCATCATCGCCATGCCGGTCCTCAACCCGGAGAACCACGACAAGCCCGGGGACAAGACGCCCGGCCGCTACTGGGACGGCAGTGACATCCCGGGCCAGCCGAAGATGGGCACCTGGCTGACCGAGGACGTCCCCCAGCTGATCAAGGAGAACTTCCGGACGATCAAGTCCCGGGACGGCTGGGCGTTCATGGGCTCCTCCACCGGCGGCACCGCCGGCCTCAAGGCCGTCCTGCAGAAGCCGGACAAGTTCAAGGCCGTCATCGCCTCCGGCCCGGACATCGTCCCCGACTCGCTCCTCTGGAAGGGCCACGAGAAGGAGCGGGCGGACAACAACTCCAAGGTCCTCGCCCAGCGGCTGATCGCCAAGGGCGGCCCGGAGGTCTACCTGGGCATCCAGGTCGGCGGGAACGAGCCGGTCAAGCCGCCGATCGACGCCTTCGTCGCCGCGTACGGCAACAAGGGCCCGGTGAAGACGAAGTACCACGTCATCCAGGGCGGCGAACACAACGCCAAGACGTATGTGCCCAACATGGAGTCCGGCGGCCTGATCCAGTGGATCAGCGAGCACATGCAGGGGCCCGTCGCCTGACACCCGCCGGACCCCACCGACGGGAGCCCGCCACCGGCGAACCCCCACGAGCATGGAGCCCTGACCCCTCCCCCAAGGGGTCAGGGCTCCAGCAGTTCCACCCGGACGTCGGCGGGGAAGCCGGTCGTCGGCCCGGTGCGGCGGGCGAACTCCATGACGCCCTCCAGCTGCCGGGGCCCGAAGCGGAAGTCGAGCGTGGTGAAGTAGCGCTCCAGCAGCTCCGCGTCGAACGCCTCCCAGCGCGCCGCCTGCTCGGCCACCTTGCCGACCTCCTCCAGGGACAGGTCACGGGAGGCCAGGAACGCCTGGTGCACCTTGCGGACGGTCTCCGGCTCGCGGGCCAGGTAGTCGCGGCGCACGGCCCACACCGCGAAGACGAACGGCAGGCCCGTCCACTCCTTCCACATCCGCCCCAGGTCGTGGACCTCCAGGCCGAGCTTGGGCGCGTAGTGCAGGGAAGCCCGCAGCGCGGCGTCGCCGATGAGCACGGCGGCGTCCGCCTCGCGCATCATCAGGCTCAGGTCGGGCGGGCAGGTGAAGTACTCCGGCTCCACCCCGATCTGCTCGGAGAGCAGCAGCTGCGCCAGGCGCACGGAGGTGCGGGAGGTGGAGCCGAGGGCGACACGCGCCCCGTCGAGCTCCTTCAACGGCACCTGCGAGACGAGCATGCAGGACATCACCGGACCGTCGCAGCCGACGGCGATGTCCGGCATGGCGACCAGCTCGTCCGCGTGGCGCAGGTACTCGACGAGGGTCACCGGGCCGATGTCCAGGTCACCCCGGATGATCGCCTCGCTGAGCCGCTCGGGGGTGTCCTTGGACAGGTCGAGGTCGAGCAGCGCCCCGGTCCGGGCGAGCCCCCAGTACAGCGGCAGACAGTTCAGGAACTGGATGTGGCCGACGCGGGGGCGGACGCGCCGCTTCGGGGCCGGGCAGGCATCGTGCGGAGCGCGGGACTCCGGGGTACGCGGTCCCTGGGCTTCCGCTGCGGGTGCGCCGGCCGCCGGTGCGGGTGTGGCCGAGGCGTCGGGTACGGGTGCGTCGGATGCTGAATTGTCCACATCCGGAGGCTAGCCCCGCGCCCTTCGGGCCACCCGCGCGGGGGGTGCGGACGGGGTCGCGTCCGACGGACGAGCTTTTCCTCCTTTGGCGGACCGAAAACCCACCTTGAGCGTGATCTTCAACTCTTCCGCCGCAAGAAGGCTCCGTGCTACGCTCACCGCAAGTTGCAGTTTGGTTTCCCTTGCAGTACAGAGCCTGCGGAGCATGTAACCCGCAGGCTTTCGTCGTTTTAGGACTTCTCGCAGGTTCTGGAGCAGGGCAACCCTTTGGGCCCAAGGAGGGCTTTATGGCTACCGGAACCGTGAAGTGGTTCAACGCTGAAAAGGGCTTTGGCTTCATCGCCCAGGACGGCGGGGGCCCCGACGTCTTCGTCCACTACTCCGCGATCAACGCCTCCGGCTTCCGCTCCCTCGAGGAGAACCAGCCGGTGACCTTCGACGTCACCCAGGGCCCCAAGGGCCCGCAGGCCGAGAACGTCACCCCCCAGTAACACGGGACCGGCCCTCGCGGGCCGGCGAGCGGTGACCGGCCGGTCGCGGTCGATACACAGCACCACCAAGGAGCCCTGCCCCGCCGTCGAAACGGCGAGGCAGGGCTCCTGCCTTTGCGCCGTCGTGTGCGCGCGCCACCGCACCTTGGGGCCAGAGCCACCGGAGGGTTACGGCCGCGGATCGGTGCTCCACCCGCGGACCGGCTCCCGGAGAACGGACTTCTCCCCCGCCTCCCCCGTCTCGGGCGACGCACCGCGATCGCTTCCGTGATCGGGATTTCCGCATTTTCCCGCCCCGGGCGTCCCTCCCGCCGCAAATCACCCGCCGCGTTTGTTTAACACTTTCTTAACTTCGTACTTTCATACAGCTCTCGTACAGCGCGTCGATTTCTCCGGCATGACGTTCGAGGATTACCGAACGGCGCAGTTTGAGGGTCGGCGTCAGCTCCCCGCTCTCCACCCCGAAATCCCCCGGCAGGATCGTGAACGCCCGGATCCTGGCGGGCCCGGCCGAACGGGCGTTCACGGCGTCCACCGCCTCCTGGCACAGCCGCCGTACGGCCGGGTGGCGCTCCGGCCCCTCGGGCCCCAGGTCGACGCCCTCCCGGGCCGCCCAGCCGGCGATCACGGCGGCGTCCAGAGTGAGCAGCGCGACCGGGTACGGGCGGCGGTCGCCGACCAGTACCGCGTGTGAGATCCAGCGGGACCTCCGGAGGGCGGCCTCGGGGAGGGCGGGCGTGATGTTCTTGCCGCTCGATGTGATGACGAGGTCCTTCTTGCGGCCGGTGACGGTCAGGAAACCGTCGGAGTCCAGCGCGCCGAGGTCCCCGGTACGCAGCCGGCCGTCCTCGTCCAGGACGGCGGCGGTCGCGTCCGGATCGCGGTGGTAACCGGGGAAGACCCCCGGCCCCCGCACGAGGATCTCGCCGTCCGGCGCCACCCACACCTCGCAGCCGGGCACCGGCCGGCCGACCGTGCCCGGCCGGTACGCCCCCGGCCGGTTCAGCGAGACCACTCCGGCCGTCTCGGTCATCCCGTACCCCTCGTTCACCAGGACGCCGCAGGCGCGGAGGAAGTCCAGGGTGTCCGGGGCGATGGGCGCGGCCCCGGTCAGGGCCCAGCGCAGCCGCCCGCCGAAGACCTCCCGCACCGGAGCGAACACCCGTTCCTCGGCGGCCTCCCAGGCGGCCCGCAGCGGCCCGTCCGGCTCCTCTCCGCGCTCGCGCAGGGCGGCGACCCGGAGGCCGGTCCGCACGGCCGCCGCGAGCCGCTCCCGCCCGTCCGGCCCCTCGGCGTCGGCCATGGCCAGGGCCATGCCGTGCACCTTCTCGAAGAGGCGGGGCACGGACGGCAGATGCGTCGGCCGCGCCGCGGCGAGGCCGGCGATGATGTCCTCGCTCCGGCCGCCGTGGTAGCAGAGCGTCGCGCCCCTCAGCAGGGTGCCGAACTGCACCAGCTGCGCCAGCAGATGGGCGAGGGGGAGGTAGAGGTACATGCTGTCGCCGGGCTCGTACGCGATGAAGTCGGCGGTCGCGTCGTGGGCCGCGACGAGGTTGCCGTGGGTCAGCCGGCAGCCCTTGGGGAGCCCGGTGCTGCCGGAGGTGTAGACGATGCCGCACAGGTCGGAGGCGGTCACCCGGCCGGTACGGGCGAGGAGCTCGGCGACGGAGGCGGTGGGCGCGATCGCTCCCAGCGCCACGACGTCCGCCCCCGCTCGGGCACTGCCTGGGGCCCCCTCCATGACGACCACGTGCCGCGGCCCCGACCCCCGGGCGCGGAGCGCGGCGATCCGGGCCGCCTGGGCCGCGTCCTCGGCGACGGCCACGCTCGCGGCGGAGTCGGACAGCACCCAGGCGAGCTCCTCGTCCCCGGCCGTCGGGTAGACGGGCACCACGACGGCGCCGGCGGCGAGCGCCGCGAGCTGGACGTACGTCCACTCGGGACGGGTACGGGCGAGGACGGCGACCCGGTCACCGGGCCGCACCCCGAGGGTGAGCAGGGCGCGCCCGACGGTCCGTACGGTGTCGCGCAGCTCCTCGTAGCCGACGTCCGTCGGGGCGCCGCCGGCGCCGTCCGGCGCGGAGAAGCGGAGGGCCGGGCGGCCGGCGTAACGGTCGGCCGCCCACTCGGCGAGCGGGGCGAGCGTGCGCGGTCGGTCGGGCATGATGCCTCCGCTGGTCGGACCTACGGTCGGGTCTACGGCCGGGCGTTCGCGGCCGGGCGAGGGCCCCGGGGGACTACCTCGCCGCCCCGCCCCTCACTCCCCCAC
>NZ_JBPQTX010000187.1:0-13820 GCF_051386555.1 Streptomyces sp. URMC 126 | reverse complement strand
CGGAGAGACCCCGGGGCGGGAGACACCCGGGGGCCCGGGGCGGCCGTGGACAGGGGGATGGCCGCCGTACATCCGTCGGTGGAGGACGGTGACACCTCGATGCTCCGGACGAAGCGCCCCGAGCGCCCCGAGCGCACTACGTGGACCACGTGGATCACCCCGCGCACCGGGCCCGGCGCCTGGCCGGCCGCGCACCCGATAGCCGCCGCCGTACTCGTCGCGGCCGGCCTGTTCTCCGGCTGCTGGCTGATAGACAGCGGGTCCCGGGCGGCCGCCCCGCCGCCGCAGCCCTCCCGGGCCCAGGCGTTCCCCGCGGGCGGCGCGGGTGCCCTGGCCCCACACCTCCGGGACCCGCTGATCCGGCCGCTGCCGCCGGTCACGCCCGTCCGGGTGCGCATCCCCCAGATCAAGGTCGACGCCCCGCTGCGCGGGCTCCGCCTCCAGCCGGACGGCAGCCTCGCCAGCCCGCCGCGGGACGACGGGAACCTCGCCGGCTGGTACGAGGCCGGTACCGCGCCCGGCGCCATCGGCACCGCGGTCGTCGCCGGCCATGTGGACACCCCCACCGGCCCGGCCGTCTTCTACAACCTCGGCGCCCTCAAGAAGAAGGACGTCGTCGAGATCGTCCGCGCCGACGGGCGGACGGCGGTCTTCACCATCGACGCCATCGAGGTGTACGACCGGGGGGACTTCCCGTCCCGGAAGGTGTACGGGGCCTCGGGGCGGGCCGAGTTGCGGGTGATCACGTGCGGGGGCGGGTTCTCGGAGGAGCGTCACGCGTATCTGGGGAACGTGGTGGTGTACGCGCACCTCGCGAAGGTCGTCGAACCGGGCGGCCGGGGCCGTGCGGGCGCCGGACCGTCGTCCGCGCCTCCCCACGCGCCGGCACCGGCGCCCACGTCCGTACCGCCGCGCGCGCCGTCGTCGGCGTCCACGCCCAAGTCCCCGGGCGGGCACGCGCCGTCGCGGCCGGCCGGGCCGGCGAAGAAGCCCGCCGCGCCACCGCGGCCCGACCGGTCGCGGGCGCCCGCACCCCCCGTACGGCCGGCACCGGCGAAGGGCGACGGGCGCCGGGCCGCCGCTCCGAAGCCCCCTTCGCCTTCCCCATTCGCTTCCCCTCCGGCGAAGTGGCGTACGGGCGGCGCCCGTTGAGCCTCCGCCCGGGCGCGTCAGACCCGTCGGGTGAGGGCCCGCTCCCGCCGCGCCTCGATCGCGGCCGGTGTCAGCGGGGCGTGGAGGGCGTACACGTCGCCGACCCGTAGAAGTGAGGGAGTGCGGTACTCGTCGCACAGGGCGATGACGGAGATCTCCACCCGGGAGCTCGGCTGCCAGAACGAGCGGTAGTAGGGCGCGTTGGCGGGGTCCTCCGGTATTTCCACCAGGGGCACGCCGCGTCGTTCCAGCAGGCGGCGCAGCTTGTCGAAACGGAGCCGCGGAGGGAAGCGGCCGTACCGCTCACGGATCGGGTCGCTCCCGAACGTCCGTCCCCGGTGCGCCAGTCGGTGTGTCTGAAGCGTGAAGTGGTGCCCCTCCCAGGGGGATTGGCGGGACTCGCGCGTCCAGTGGAACTCGACCAGGCCGTAGTCGCGGCACAAGGCGAGACCGCCGAAGACGTTGTCACCGGAGTCGGGGCCGAGGACCTCGGCGACGCGCTCGGGAGAGTCGGCCGGGCGCAGGCCGAGGACGGTTCCGGTCGTGACGACGTCCACGTAGAACGCCAGGGAGTACGGGGTCACTGCCTGCTCCTGGGGAGGCCGGGGAAGGCCCCGGCCGAAAGGGCGAGTCTCATTCCGTAACGGCGGCCATGGTCTCCGTCTCCTCCGTCTCCTCCTTCGCACCCAGCCCCTTGAGCACCTCCAGGATCCGCTCCCCGTACTTCACCAGCTTGTTCTCACCCACGCCGTTCACGGCGGCCAGGCCGTCCAGCGAGTCCGGCAGGGCCGTCGCGATCTCCCGCAGCGTCGCGTCGTGGAAGATCACATAGGCGGGGACGCCCTGCTCCTTCGCCGTGGCGGCACGCCAGGCGCGGAGCTCCTCGAAGACCGGCACCGCGGCCGGCGGCAGCTCGGCCACCGCCGCGCGGCTCCCCGACCGGCCGCCGCCACCGCCGGACGCCGACTTCGTCCGGGCCGCCTTCCGCTCCGGCTCCCGCCGCAGCAGCACCTTGCGGCGGCCGCCCAGCACGTCCCCGCTGGCGTCGGTGAGGACGAGCGTGCCGTACTCGCCCTCCACCGCGAGCAGCCCCTCGGCCAGCAACTGCCGTACCACGCCCCGCCATTCGACGGCGCTGAGCTCCGTGCCGATGCCGAAGACGGTGAGCTGGTCGTGGTCGAACTGGATGACCTTGGCCGTCCGCTTGCCGAGCAGGATGTCGATGATCTGGCCGGCGCCGAACTTCTGGCGGCGCTCGCGGGCCAGCCGGAAGACTGCCGAGAGGAACTTCTGGGCGGCGACCGTGCCGTCCCAGGTGACGGGCGGTGTCAGACAGGTGTCGCAGTTGCCGCACGGCTCGCCGTGCTGGCCGAAGTAGGCCAGGAGCCGGACCCGGCGGCACTCCACCGTCTCGCACAGGGCGAGCATCGCCTCCAGATGGGCGGCCAGGCGCCGGCGGTGCGCCTCGTCGCCCTCCGAGCCGTCGATCATCTTCCGCTGCTGGACGACGTCCTGCAGGCCGTACGCCAGCCAGGCCGTGGACGGCAGGCCGTCGCGCCCGGCGCGGCCGGTCTCCTGGTAGTAGCCCTCGACGGACTTCGGCAGGTCCAGGTGGGCCACGAACCGGACGTCCGGCTTGTCGATGCCCATGCCGAAGGCGATCGTGGCGACCATCACCAGGCCGTCCTCCCGCAGGAAGCGCGCCTGGTTGGCGGCGCGGACCCGCGCGTCCAGGCCCGCGTGGTACGGCAGCGCCTCGACGCCCTCCCGCACCAGGAACGCGGCCGTGTCCTCCACGCTCTTGCGGGACAGGCAGTAGACGACGCCGGCGTCGCCCGCGTGCTCGCCGCGGATCAGCTCCAGGAGCTGGCGGCGCGGCTCGTTCTTCTGCACGATGCGGTACTGGATGTTGGGCCGGTCGAAGCTGGCCACGAAGTGACGGGCGTCACCCAGCTGGAGCCGCGCCGCGATCTCCCGGCGGGTGGCGTCCGTGGCGGTCGCGGTCAGCGCGATGCGCGGCACGTCGGGCCAGCGCTCGTGCAGCGCGGACAGGGCCAGGTAGTCGGGGCGGAAGTCGTGGCCCCACTGGGCGACGCAGTGGGCCTCGTCGATGGCGAAGACCGAGACCTTGCCGCGGTCCAGCAGGCTCATGGTCGATTCGAGGCGCAGCCGCTCGGGGGCGAGGTAGAGCACGTCCAGCTCGCCCGCCAGGAACTCGGCCTCGACCATGCGGCGCTCGTCGAGATCCTGCGTCGAGTTCAGGAAGCCCGCGCGGACGCCGAGCGCGCGGAGCGCGTCCACCTGGTCCTGCATCAGGGCGATCAGCGGCGAGACGACCACTCCGACACCGGGTCTGACCAGGGCGGGGATCTGGTAGCAGAGTGACTTGCCGCCGCCGGTGGGCATCAGGACGAGCGCGTCGCCACCTGCGACGACGTGCTCGATGATCTCTTCCTGTGCCCCGCGGAAGGCGTCGTAACCGAAGACGCGGCGCAGGACGCCCAGCGCCTCGCTCGACGCTCCGGGCTCACTGGTCTCGGTGGTCTCGGTGGGGTCGGCCATTCGGGCAGTCTACGAGGAATGGTGCGGCCGAGAGGGCGATCAAGGAAGCCTGTGGACGGGCGGCCGGTTGTGGACAACCGGGTCACCCACGGGTGTCCTACGCCACCTCTATGCCGTACTCCTGCACCAGAGCCTCCAGGCCTCCCGGGTACCCCTTGCCCCCGACCACGAAGTCCCAGTTCCCCCCGGAGCGCTTCCGGAACGACCCCAGCACCAGCGCCGTCTCGCCCGGCCGGCCGTCCGAGACCTCCAGCTGCCCGAGCTCCGCCCCCGACGCGTCCGCGAGCCGTATCCGGGCGTCCGTGAAGCGGGCGAGGTCCGCCTCGGGGTTGATCTCGGGGTCTATGGCCGCCGCCAGCACCAGCCGGTCCGCCGGTTCCGGGAGCGCGTCGAACGCCACCCGCAGGGCCGCCTTGTCCCCGGGCAGTGGGGTGATCGACCGCACGGTGCCGTCGGGGGTCCGGGGGTTGTTGTAGAAGACGAAGTGGTCCTCACTGAGGACGCGGGAACCCCGGCAGACCAGGGCGCACACGTCCAGGGCCACGCCGCCGGACCAGGACATGCCCAGCACGTTGTGGTCGGCGTCCTCCGAGGAGCCCTCCGGCCCGGGGCCGGGCCGGGCGTCGGACCCGGCGCCGGCACCAGGGGCCGGGGCGGCCGTACGGGACGCGGCACCGCCGTCCGTCCCCGCCGGACCCAACCGCCCCCGCAGCCCGTGCTGCGCCAGCAGCCCCACCAGCTCCTCGCCGTTCACCAGCGTCAGCGGCTTGCCGTTGGCGAACGCGTACGAGCCGGGGCCGAACCGGGACGTCGTCACCAGGACCCCCTTATTGGCCCCGGCCCCCTGCACCGTTCCGAACAGATCCCGGACCGCCGTCGGGGGCACGGTCTTCCGGTACCGCTTCACCTGGACGATGATCCGGCCGCCGCTGATCGGGTCCGGGTCCAGCGCCTCGACGTCCACCCCGCCGTCGTTCGACCGGGTCGTCATCACCGCCCGCATCCCGCGCGCCCGGAACAGCTCCGCGACCAGCGCCTCGAAGGCCACCGGGTCCATCTCGAACAGATCCGGATCGTCGTCGTCCGCGCCGCCGTGCGACACCACGCCCCGGCCGACCTCGTCGGGCGTCCGCTCGGCCCGGACGGCCGTCCGCTGGTCGGGGCGTGCCGACAGCCGGCCGCCGAGCCCGTCCACCAGGCAGTCCGGCGCGCTCACCTGCTCCAGGTGCAGCCGCCCGAACGCCGCCCGGTCCACCGTGACCGCCGCCAGCACCAGCCGCGCCCGCCGGCCCGTCACCGGGTCGTGGTCGTCGACGAAACCGTTGAGGACGACGGACTCCAGCGTCCCGAACTCGTCCGCCGCGAACAGCTCCCGCACCGCCAGCAGCACACACTGCGCCACCACGTCCCGGTACAGCGCGCGGCGCTGGGTCACCGGACGGGCCGTCTCCTTCTCCTGGTCGGCGGTCGGCATATAGCGCACGGCCTTCACCTCGGGCACCACCTCGAACCCCGGCAGCTCCCACTCCATCACCAGCTGTCGCGCGCCCGGGTCATAGGCGGCGGACACCTGGTGCGGAAACTCCTCCGGCCAGGCGGACGACGAGTAGAGCGCCGCGGAGAAGTACTCCACCACCGCGTCCGGGTCCCCCGCCCGCAGCGCCGCCACCAGCTCCGCGACGCCCGCGTTGTGCTGCCGGATCTGCGCCAGCCGGGCCGCCGCCCACTGGTCGTACTGCTGCCGGTAGCCGGCCAGCTGCCGCTGCCGCAGCGCCTCCGCCTCCTGCGCGGCCCGCAGGTCGCGCTCGTACTGCGACCGCCGTCCGAACCCGTACCGCGCCGGGTCCGGCAGCGGCGCCGGCACCCCCAGGTGCCCCGGGTTGAAGGGCTCCAGCACCTCCGGCTCGGTCAGCCGCGCCGCCGAGAACGCCGGGGCCGCGCACCCCGTCCGCAGCAGCCCCTCCAGCTCCGCGACCCGCGCCTCCAGCTCCTCCGTCCGCCGCCGCGCCTCCGCCTCGCGCGCCTGGCGGTAGGCCGCCCGCCGCTGCCGGTCCAGCCGCGCCGCCTCCCGCTCGGCCGCCCGCTGCGCCCGCTCCCGCTCCCGCTGCTCCTGGACCTCCGCCCGGTGCCGGAGCTCCTGCTGGCGGTTCTGCGCGCGCTGGGCCTCCGCCCAGATGCCTATCAGCCCGTTGGAGCGACGAGTCATGGCGGATTCAGCCCTCCCCCCGAGACCGATCCGTCCCGGAACCGCGATACGTACTGGCTCCATGACCAGCGGTGACCCGTCAACTCTAGTCGCGGCGGAGCGGGCTGACGCGGGGCCTCCGCACGGTGGGAGAGAGCCGGTGCGACGGAGTGACGGACGGGCGGGAGGGTGGCCTTCGGCGCGGTGCGTGCCAGGTCCCTCGATGGCGGGGGGCCGGACGGGGCGATCCGGAGGGGGCCGGGACCGATGCCGTGAGCCTGACGACGGGGCGCCCGGGGCGGGCGAGTGAGTCGTGGGCGCGTGGGGTGGTCCTGCTGCACATGCCGCAGGGCGGGACTAAGGTAAGGCCTTCAGACAGGCAGCGGGGCGAAAAGTCACAACCTTCCGGAAATTAACGGGACTTGCCGCCTTGGTTCCGACCTCTGGAGACTCCACTTCACAGGTTGAGGGCGCCACTTCGCCTTTACTTATGGGTAACTAGGCGCCGAACGCCCGAAATTCCACGAGGCCGCACCTTGTCATCGGAGGCGGGGCGTCCCGTTTCCTCCCCCTCCCTGCCCTCTTGGTCTTGCCGGAGCTGGCATTCGAAAGTGACTGCGGCGTAAGGGGGTTGGCCCCAGATCAGATGTTCGTCAGCAGTGCGTTGATGCCCTGTGACACCCGGTACGATCTGAAGCAGCTCTCTCTCGGGACCACGTCGGTTGACGTCAATTGGATCAACCGATCCAATCCCAACTATGAGAGAGGGTCAGGTCTCGTGGCTGACTCCGAACGGGCGGATGACCGGGGTGGCGATGCCCTCGGCCCGCAGGGTGCAGATCCTGACGGGGGCGGGGGAAACGTTCCGCGTCAAGCGCGCAACGAGGAGCCGGACCGAGGTGTCGAGCCGTTATGGAAGCGAGCCGTCGGCGAAGTGCTGATCTGGCTCATCCGGCTCCTTTTGGGAGTCTTCGGCGACGGCGGGTGAAGGTGAACCCTCACCCGCCGTCCGATACCTAGCCGGTCGATGGGCCCGCGCGGCGGTGACGACCCAGTGCGCGGGCCCATCGTTGTTTGCCAGGTATGCGTATGCCCGATTACCCCCGATCGCGCGGTGTCCAACGTGGACGCCGTGTCTGAGCGAACTCCGCACCAGCGTTTCGGCCGGCCCGACAGGGGCGCGGGTTCCGCGCCCCAGCCTCTCATCCATGGGTGACGAGCGGAACCCGTACTGGTCCTAAACGAGTCCGCTGTCGCGGAAGGGCGCGTGAGGGGCGGGGCGTTGTAAGTACGGAATCAATGCTCATTCGGGCGCCGACCGGACCCTAAACGGTACCTTGCTCCAGTGCCGGAGTGGGTTCGCGGGGAGGTCGATGTCAGTGGCACGTGGTATGGCCGCCTTCGACGGGGACGCCCTGCGGTCGCTGAGAGCGGAGCGGCCGGTCGACGGGCGGCTGCTCACCGCCGCTGAGCTCGCTGAGCGCGTGGGGACGTCGAAAACCCGGATCCTGGCGTACGAGAACGGACGCTCGGTGCCTGACCCGCGGCGTATCGCGGACCTCGCCGCCGTGTTCGACGTGCCGACGGCGAGACTGACGCTCTCCTCGTCGCGGCACCCGACCCTCCGCGAGCTGAGGGTGCAAGCGGGGCTGACCACCGCTCTGGTGGCCGGTGCGCTGGGCGTCAGCCGTGGCACGTACCGGGATATCGAACTGCGCGCCCGGCTGCCGGTACGGGATGACGGCACGTTGCGCCGCCGGCTGGCGGACGTCCTCGGCGTTCCGCCGCGCAAGGTGAACAAGGCCCTGCACCATCATCCGCTCGCCGCCGAGCGCCGAGCGCAGCTCACCCGGTTGCTGGGTTCGCTGTTCGAACGCGCCCGTACGCTCCACGCCCCGGCGGTCGTGGAGCGTGACGACCCGGAACTGCTCGCTGTCGCGGCGCTCGTCCAGCGTGCTCCGAGCTCGGCTGTCCACCTGGTCAATCACGAACTGTCCCGATTCCGCCAGTTGTTGCGGGAGCGCGCTGTCGCGGAAGTCGACGCGGCCTACGCGCAGAGCGGCCGGGACCGGCGGCGGGCGGTGGAACGGCAGGCCCGCCTCATAGAGTTGATTGACGGGGCTCCCGAACATTCCGCTCACTTACTGAGCGGTTTCCTCGCGATGGCGATGAGCGCCAGACAATGGCGGATCATGGTGATGCTCGCCGAGGCCGGTCCGGACGGTCTCCCGGTCGGCCATGAGACGGAGACGGGCGTGTGGTCCGCCTTGCGGGCTCGCGAATTCGTCGTTCTGGCTTCCCGGGGCGACCAGGAGGTCTACGTGCTCAGCCACACCGGGCGTGTCGAGATGCGCAGGCACTACCGCCTGTACGCCTGCCTCTACCCGAGGACCCGGACGCCCGCTCTCCTGCCGGCGCAGTCCCCGCACCGCGCCGTCTGATCACAAGGCGTACGCGTGCATGAGGACCGCGGCCTGAGCGGAGCGCGGTCCTCGGGGAACGGTGCGGCCGCTACGCCGCCGCCTCCTCGTCCAGCAGCTTCTCCATCGGGGTCACGCTCACGGCTCCGCCCACCACGATGCCGACCGCGATGGCGGCCAGCAGCATGACCGTGGAGCCCCAGGAGGCCATCACGTCGACGGGCAGCGTGTAGGCGCCGATCACGCGGGCCGCGCACTCGGTCAGCAGGGACACGCCCCAGACGGCGCTGTACCGGCGCTCCAGGCTCCGGAACCGGGCGTTCCGCGTGGTCAGCCGCTCCCAGGCGGCGGCCTTGACCGCACTGTCCTTGACCATCACGGGCTTGAGGCCGGCCGTCAGCAGAGGCGCGCCGCGCACGGCGGACCAGAGGATGGCGCCGCCGACGAAGCTGCTGATGACGGAGTCCTTGGCGATCATCAGGCGGGCGTCACCGGTGGCGAAGCTCAGGGCCATGGAAAGGAGATTGACGAGCAGCATCACACCGGCCAGCCCGTTCACCGTGCGCTCGCGCACCACGCTGACGACGGTGCGGACGGCGGGCACCACGCTGCTGAGGGCCAGGGAGAGGACGAGGCCGAGCCCGAAGCCCTCGTGCAGCAGGTAGTAACCGCCCAGCGGCACGGCCACGTCCAGCACCAGCGGCTTGAGGGCGGTGGCGAGCGGGTGCTCCTCGCGCGCCGGCGCTGCGGGGGTGGCGGTGGCGGTCGGGGCAATCGCCTTCGACATGCTGCTGCTCCTGGGCTGGTCTCGGGGTGGTCCCGGGGTGTCGATCACAGCTTCGCGGAGCGGGGGCGGCCGGCGGCAGGGCCGGGTGTGGGGGATCGGGCAGGACGAATGTCATGGGTGGAGCACAAGAACACGGTTACTGTGCGTAGTTTTCCAGCCACAGAGATTGCGCCGCGTGTCTAGTCTGTTGAGCCGGAGCCTCCATGCGTTGTGCGCCGCGAAGGGGAGATTTTATCCTTGGCGTGAAAATCTTTTGGCGGCAGCAAGCGCCTCACGAGTATTCATCTTACGTAGATCCTCTCCGTCTCGGACGAAATATTCCTCACCGTGGCTTGCCAGCTCATTCTGCACGGGAACTCGGATGACAACGTAGGAGCGTCTTGAGTAGGAGACCGTGTCCACATTTGCTAGCAGATCACCCTTGAGTGGTTCACTCAACGGAGATTGTTGGATAGCCTTAATTATTGTCCTGGTGTAGTCGCTCAGCTGAATTCCAAGAGCGCGGCACTCCCTGTCCACACCGACCAGTAGCTGATTTCCGATGCTGATCGGTTTGATGGAGTCGAGTTCTTCGATTCGAGTCGCGTCCTCTCGGCTGTCCGCTACGCCAAAAACTATGTATCCATCTGCTTCCGGCCCTACGTTAGCGATGGCGGAGGCAAGCTTGGAAAGCTTGGCGAGGAATGACTGGTTGATTGAACGGTTGCCGTAGAGCGATACTATACCCTGCTTGAATTCGTATCTCGCGCTCTCGATGGGCGCCCTCCTGATAATATTAGGGAATTCAATTTCCATGGCGGGGCCGTGTGATAGTGCAGGGCGGGGCGATCTGGTGAAGTGTTTCTGCAGGAGCCCCCTGACGATGTCGATGTTTTCCTGTCGCTGTTTTTCGGTTGTGGTGTTCCTGCTGGGTGTCAGCCGGGCTGAAACCTTTCGTATTGCGGCAAATGCCGACTTGGGATCGGATAGTTGCTTTTGTTGCCGTATCATCAAATCGTAGAAGGCCATAAAAACCGCGTAGAACGGAGTTTTTGCTGAGGTGAAACTGCTGGTGCTGACGTGGGATCGGAAGGCGCCGTTTACTCCGGGGCGCTCGGACTCGACCATTGCCTTCATTGCGCCGAGTACGTTCTTGACGTCGTCTGCGAGGGTGTCTGTGCCGTAATTTTTCAACTCTACAGCGAGTGAAGCACTCTCGGTTGTGCCGGGCTCGAAATATTTGTCCAGTACGTCCGAACTCACACTGAACGTGTTTCCTCTGACCACGGAGATGCAGATGTCCGCGAGGAGCTGTTCGTCCTCGCTCTGCTGCAGTTGTCTCGGATTGAGGATTCCGAGACTGCACCAGAAAGTTTCTTCAGCGGCAATACCGTATCCCAGTCTTTCTCTTGCTGAGTCGATCGACACGACAGGCATTTTAGTGAGAGGTATGATATCGGGAGATCCGTCGTATCTGAAGTCTGACGCCAATTTTCGTACCATTCGCACGAAGTCGCTGACCACGCCTGCTTGACGTTTCTCTTGGGCGCTGAGCTGTCGGCCTCCGGAGTTGATTCTACGAAAAACTTCGGTCACGCGTTTTTCTTCATGGGAATCGAAGATGGTCACCGCAAGTTGGTAGTCGAGAAGGTCGGCGCATCTCGTTGCAGGTAGGAGCTTGAGCTCTCCGGGCTCAGGCTCAAATGCGCCTGTCTCTGCGAGCTGCCGGGCGCGGGAGAATTCGCGCAGGTCAAAAAATTCCCTTTCGCCGTTCGCGTTAGGAATTGCGTATCTGTGTTCGATGTATCCGAATACTGCATCCAGTCGCTGCATCCCGTCGATTATCTCGAATTTCCCGTCGAGAGTCTCCGCCAGCAGGAACAGTGGCACTGGGAAGCCGCGCAGGATGCTGTCGATGAGATGGGCTTTTTCGTCAACGCCCCATACGAGCTTCCGCTGATAGTTGCGGTTGACGATTAGTTTCTCGCTGCGATAGAGGCTGTAGGCTTCTTGAATGGACATTCCGCGTGGCGTGATGGACATCTGTCATTTTCCCCTGTCGGGATCTTGTGAGTTGCTGCCCTTGGATTTCTGGATCTGTTCGAATGGAGAGTGAGCTCTTGGAGGCTCGCCTTCATGCAAGGTGTTTCTAACAGGTTTTGAGGACTACGGGGAGGGTGTGGACGCTGTTGCTGATGAAGGAGGGGAGCGGGAGGAGCTCCTCCGGGGCGGTGGCCAGGGCGAGGCCGGGGAAGCGTTCGAAGAGGGCCGGCAGGGCGGTCTCGGCCTCCAGCCGGGCCAGGGCGGCGCCGACGCAGAAGTGGGCACCGTGCCCGAAGGTCAGGTGGCGCTTGTTCTCGCGGCCGGTGTCGAAGTCCTCCGCCGTCGGCCCGTACTGCTCCGGGTCGCGGCCCGCCGCCACGTACGAGGCGAGGATCGCGTCACCGCGCCGGATGACCGCGCCCTCCAGCGGGATGTCCTCCTTGGCGTAGCGCATCGGGAAGTGCGCGACGGGCGAGTCCCAGCGCAGCGTTTCCTCGACCACCGCCGACCACGGCAGCTCGCCGGCGCGGACGCGGGCGAGCTGCTCGGGGTGGGTGAGCAGGGCGCGCACCGCGTTGGTGACGAGGTTGAGGGTCGTGCCGTGGCCTGCGACGAGCATGAGGAGGAGGGTGCCGATGAGCTCCTCCTCGGAGAGCCGGTCGGCGTCCTCCCGGGCGGCGATCAGGTCGCTGACGATGTCCTCGCCGGGCGCCGCCCGCTTCTCGGCCACCAGCGCGGCGAGCAGGGCGAGCAGTCGGCGACGGGTCGCGATGACCTCGTCCGGTCCGGTCGCGCTGCTGGTCAGGCTGGCGGAGAGGGCCCGGAACTCGTCGTACCGCTCCTCCGGGACGCCGAGCAGGTCGCCGATCGTCCGCATGGCCAGCGGGTAGGCGTACAGCGCCCGTACGTCCACGGGACCGGGCGGCTGGGCGGCCAGCCGGTCCAGCAGCCCCCGGACGTTCGCCTCGACGGGCGCGCGCATCCCCGCGATGCGCCGGGGCGTGAACGCCTGCGTGACCAGGGTGCGCAGCCGACGGTGGTCGTCGCCGTCGGCGGTGACCATGCCCGCCGGAGCCACGAAGTTGATCAGCGGCCACCCCTCCGGGACCGAACCGTCGCGCAGCAGCGACCAGTTGACGGGGTCCTTGACGACGCGCGGGTCGGTCAGCAGGTCGCGCAGCAGCCGGTGCCGGGTGACCACCCAGGCGGGTATCCCGTCCGGGAGCTCGACGCGGACGACGGGTCCGGTGTCGCGCAGCCGTCGGATCTCCCCGTGGAGGTCGGCTCCGGTCACGTCCAGGCGAAACAGCGGTGCGTCGGTGCGGGTGTCCATGACGGGCCTCCAGCGGCGGCGGTGCGGTGTGGGGCGGAATGGGACGGTGAAGTGGGTGGGAGTGCGGGTGCGCGTGCGGGTGCGAGTGCGAGTGCGAGTGCGGGTGAGGAGTCGTCGGATGCGTCAGGAGTGTTGTGCGGGGCGAGGGCGCTGTGAGGGAGTGGGGACGGGAGTGAAGCGCACCGGCAGGGCGGTGAGCGCGCGGGCCCAGGGCGACGGCCGGTAGGACAGCTCCCCGGCGGGCACGGCGAGCCGGATGTCGGGCAGCCGGTGGACGAGGGTGTCGACGGCGGTGTGGGCGATCACCCGGGCCTGATCGCGGGCCGGGCAGGTGTGCGGGCCCGCGCCGAACGCCAGGTGGGAGCGGTTGCCGGGGACGATCCGGCCGTCGGGCGGGAGCACGGCGGGGTCGTGGTTGGCGGCGGCGATGCCGAGCAGCAGCGCGTCGCCCTCGCGTACGTCCTGCCCGCCGAGGCGCAGGTCGCGGGTGGCGTAGCGGCCCGGGAAGTTCTGTACGGGCGCGTCCCGCCACAGCACCTCGTCCAGCGCCGCGTCGACGGTGAGCCGGCCGCCGGTGACGTGGGTGCGGAAGCGGGTGTCGGTGAGCAGCAGCCGGACCGTCGCCGCCGTCCAGTTGGCGGCCGGCCCGTTGCCCGCGACGATGATGACGGCCAGGTGGTGCAGGACCTCCTCCGGCGACAGGCCCTCGGGGTGCGCGAGCAGCCAGGAGGTGAGGTCGTCGCCCGGCTCGGCGAGCTTGCGGCGCACCAGGTCGCCGAGGATCCGCCGGAGCGCCTGGTCGGCGGCGGTCGCCTCCGGCCCGCTGTCGACCATGCCCCGTACGGCGGCGATGAGTTCGGGCGCCGTCTCGTCGGGGAGGCCGAGCATCCGGGAGGCCGCCCACAGCGGCAGCTGCTGCGCGTACTCGGCCAGCAGGTCGGCCTCGCCGCGCGGGGCGATCGCGTCGAGGAGCATGTTCGACAACTGGGCGATGCTGCGGCGCAGCCGGTGCTGGTCGAGGCGGACGAAGCCGTCGTTCACGGCCCGATAGAGCCTGCGGTGCTCGGGCCCGTCGGCGAACAGGACGGTCGGCCGGTAGCCCATCATCGGCAGCAGGGGCGAGTCGGGACGCACCAGCCCTTCGCGCAGCGCCCGCCAGCGGCGCGAATCGTGCGAGAAGCACTCCTCGTTGCGGGTGACCTCCAGCAGCTCCCGGTAGCCGATCACCAGCCAGGCCGGAACGCCTGCTTCCAACTCGACGGGGACGACCGGGCCGTGCTCGCGGCGGAGGCGTTCGTAGAGGGCGTGGGTGTCGCCGGTGAGGACCTCGCCGTAGAGGGGGGTCGCGGGGGGTTGGGG
>NZ_JBPQTX010000186.1:0-13897 GCF_051386555.1 Streptomyces sp. URMC 126 | reverse complement strand
CTCTCGGGTCTGCGGTCTTCTGTCCCACGTCGGTGCGTTCCTCTGCAGGGGGCGGTCGCCAGCATGATGGCAGGGCGCGGCTCAGTGACGCGAATCACTGGAACGTGTTCCACATTAGCGGGCCGGACGGGCCGCGTCCCAGGTCCGCGGCCGGACGGGGCCCGCCGGGGGACCGACGGGTGCGGAGCTGTGGCGGCGGCCCGGCGTGGGCCGTACCAAGCCCGTGCCGAGGCCGTGTCGAGGCCGGGCCGGAGTCCGGGTGGAGGTGGTCCGATCGCCGCCCGCCGACGCCTCGGGTACGTTCTGGACTTGTCGGTCTTTCCGCCGGTTTCCGATAGTGAAACTTGTTCTAGAGAATCGGGAGCGGTTACGCTCCCGCTGAACCGCAGGAAGAATGGGGGCCGCGAGTGACCGCTGAGACCGCCCAGGCAGTCGGGTCAGGTCCGCTCGCCGCGATGTCCCCGGCCGGGGGCGACGCGCCGCTGCGCATCGCGCTGCTGTCGTACAAGGGCAACCCGTTCTGCGGCGGCCAGGGCGTCTACGTCCGCCACCTCTCCCGTGAGCTGGCCCGGCTCGGCCACTCCGTCGAGGTCATCGGCGCCCAGCCCTACCCCGTCCTGGACGAGGGCGTCACCCTCACCGAACTCCCCAGCCTGGACCTCTACCGGCAGCCCGACCCCTTCCGTACCCCCAAGCGCGACGAGTACCGCGACTGGGTCGACGCGCTGGAGGTCGGCACCATGTGGACCGGCGGCTTCCCCGAGCCGCTGACCTTCTCGCTGCGCGCCCGGCGCCATCTGGCCGCCCGCCGCGGCGACTTCGACGTCGTCCACGACAACCAGACGCTCGGCTACGGCCTCCTCGCCGACCTCGGCGCCCCGCTGGTCACCACCGTCCACCACCCGGTCACCGTCGACCGGCGGCTGGAGCTGGACGCCGCGCAGGACTGGAAGCGGCGGCTCTCCGTCCGCCGCTGGTACGGCTTCACCCGCATGCAGGAGCGGGTCGCCCGCTGCCTGCCGTCGATCGTCACCGTCTCCGGCTCCTCCCGGCAGGAGATCGTCGACCACCTCGGGGTGCGCCCGGAGCGCGTCCACGTGGTGCCGATAGGCGCCGACACGGACCTCTTCTCGCCCGACCCGTCGGTCCCCGTGGTCCCGGGCCGGATCGTCACCACTTCCAGCGCCGACGTCCCGCTCAAGGGCCTGGTGTACCTGGTCGAGGCGCTGGCGAAGGTACGGACGGAGAACCCGGACGCGCACCTCGTCGTCGTCGGCCGGCGCGCCGACGACGGGCCGGTGGCGCGCGCCATCGAGACCTACGGGCTCGAAGGCGCCGTGGAGTTCGTCAAGGGCATCAGCGACGCCGAGCTGGTGGACCTGGTGCGCGGTGCCCAGGTGGCCTGTGTGCCGTCGCTGTACGAAGGATTCTCGCTGCCCGCCGCCGAGGCCATGGCGACCGGGACGCCGCTGGTGGCCACCACCGGCGGGGCGATCCCCGAGGTCGCCGGCCCCGACGGCGAGACCTGCCTCGCCGTGCCGCCGGGGGACGCCGACGCGCTGGCCGGTGCCCTCAAGCGGCTGCTCGGGGACGGGGAACTGCGCCGCCGCCTCGGCGCCGCCGGGCGGGAACGGGTGCTGTCCCGCTTCACCTGGCGGCAGGCGGCCATCGGGACCGCCGAACGCTACCGGATGTCGATCGAGCGGGCCGCCGAGGCGAGAGCCCGGGCCCGGAGCGGCGCGGGCCCCTTGCCCGTCCGGACTTCCCGCGCCCGCCCGTAGGGGGCGGGACACCGTAGGGGGGCGGTACGCCCGTAGTGGAGCGGCCCTCTTGTGGGGAGAGGCGGTCCCGTAAGGGGAGAGGTGATCCCGTACGGGGAGCCGGCCCTTAGGGGGCGAAGTGACCCTTAGCGGGGAGCCGACCCCCTAGGGGGAGCCGACCCTTAGGGGGAGCCGACCCCTAAGGGCGCGTCGCCCCGTAGGGGACGCGGACCACTAGGGGAGCGCCGACCCCCAGGGGGATGCCGACCACTAGGGGAGCGCCGACCCCTAGGGGAACGCCGGTCCTTAGGGGGGCGCCTGTCCCTTACGGAGTGCCCGACCCCTACAGTTCGAACGACCCCCCAGGGTCCGTCCGGCCCCTAGGGACCGAACGGTTCCCGGAACACCGAACGGTTCCCCAGGGAGCCGGCCGACCGACCGCCGCCCTCCCCGGGCGGCACCGCTTCCGCGCGGCAGCCCGCCCGGCCGGGCGCCGACCGTCACTGACCTGCCCCGTCGGACGAAAGCAGAACTCCGTGCTGACCGTCGATTTCTCCCGCTTCCCGCTCGCCGCCGGCGACCGCGTCCTCGACCTGGGCTGCGGTGCGGGCCGGCACGCCTTCGAGTGTTACCGGCGTGGCGCCCGGGTGGTCGCCCTCGACCGCAACGCGGACGAGATCCGCGAGGTCGCCAAGTGGTTCGCCGCCATGAAGGAGGCCGGCGAGGCCCCGGCCGGCGCCACCGCCACCGCCATGGAAGGCGACGCGCTGGCCCTGCCCTTCCCAGACGACAGCTTCGACGTCGTCATCATCTCCGAGGTCATGGAGCACATCCCCGACGACAAGGGCGTGCTCGCCGAGATGGTCCGCGTCCTCAAGCCGGGCGGCCGGATCGCCGTGACCGTGCCGCGCTACGGCCCCGAGAAGGTGTGCTGGGCGCTCAGCGACGCCTACCACGAGGTCGAGGGCGGCCACATCCGCATCTACAAGGCCGACGAACTGCTGCGCAAGATGGAGGAGGCCGGCCTGAAGCCGTACGGCACCCACCACGCGCACGGCCTGCACAGCCCCTACTGGTGGCTCAAGTGCGCGTTCGGCGTGGACAACGACAAGGCGCTGCCCGTCCGCGCGTACCACAAGCTCCTGGTCTGGGACATCATGAAGAAGCCCGCGGCCACCCGGATCGCCGAGCAGGTCCTCAACCCCGTCATCGGCAAGAGCTTCGTCGCCTACGCCACCAAGCCGCACCTGCCTGCCGACGACGCGTCCAACAGTGAGTCCGCGCCCGCCTCGGCCGCGAAGGACCGCGCGTGACCACCTACAGCCGCCGCCCCGGCCGCCTCGAACGCCTCGCGCTCCCCGGCGTCCTGACCGCCGAACAACTCGACGCGACCGTCGCCGGCATCGCCGCCGGACAGCGCGCGGACGGCGCCATACCCTGGTTCCGCGGCCACCACCTCGACCCGTGGGACCACGTCGAGGCCGCCATGGCCCTGGACGCCGCGGGAGAGCACGACCGGGCCGAGGCCGCCTACCGCTGGCTCGCCGAGCACCAGAACCCCGACGGCTCCTGGTACGCCGCCTACGCCGACGGCGACCACCGGAACCCCACCGACCGCGCCCGCGAGACCAACTTCGTCGCCTACGTCGCCGTCGGCGTCTGGCACCACTACCTCTCCACCGGCGACGACGCGTTCCTCGACCGCATGTGGCCGACGGTCTTCGCGGCCGTCGAGTTCGTCCTCTCGCTCCAGCAGCCCGGCGGCCAGATCGGCTGGAAACGCGAGGCACCCGGCGACGACGGGACGGGCGGCGCCGATGTCACCGACGCCCTGCTCACCGGTTCGTCCTCCATCCACCAGGCGCTGCGCTGCGCCCTCGCCATCGCCGAGCACCGCGAGGAACCGCAGCCGGACTGGGAGTTGGCCACCGGCCTGCTGGCGCACGCGATCCGCCGGCACCCGGAGCGGTTTCTGGACAAAAGCCGCTACTCCATGGACTGGTACTACCCGGTCCTCGGCGGTGCCGTCACCGGCGCCGAGGCGGCGGCCCGGATCGCGGAGGGCTGGGACCGCTTCGTCGTTCCCGGCCTCGGCGTGCGCTGCGTCCTGCCCAACCCCTGGGTGACCGGCGGCGAGAGCTGCGAACTCGCCCTCGCGCTCTGGGTGATGGGCGAGTCCGACCGCGCCGTCGAGATCCTCCGCTGGATCCAGCACCTGCGCGCCGACAACGGCATGTACTGGACCGGTTACGTCTTCGAGGACGACGCCGTGTGGCCCGAGGAGCTCACCACGTGGACGGCCGGTTCGCTGCTGCTGGCGGTGGCGGCGCTGGGTGGCGACGAGGCGACGACGGCCGTGTTCGGCGGCGAACGCCTGCCCCGCGGGCTCGAACCGAACTGCTGCGACTGACGGACGGGCGGACGTAAGGCCGGATCGGGCGGCCGGGCGGGCGGGGCGCGCTCAAATGGGCAGGCCGCGCCTCCCGGCCGGCGCCGGCCGCCCACATTCGGCCCGTTCTCGACGTGTACGCCCGCACCCGGTAGCCCGAACGATGCGGTCCGGATGCGCCGGGCGGCCGGGCGGGTCACGCTGGTTCCGTACCGTGCCCGCCGGCCCCGGAGGCAAGCGTGTCCGACCGTGCCCGTGCCCGCCGCACCGTTGTCGTCCTGCCGCTGGTCTGCGGCCTGTTGCTGGCCGGTTCGGCCTGTGGCGGCGACAAGAAGGAGAAGTCCACCGGCGAGGCGAGCCCGACGAGCTCGATCGAGAAGCAGAAGTTCGCCAAGACCCGGTTCGTCGCCAACGCCGGGCTCGCGGCCGGCGCGGCCTACCAGTGGATCGTCAAGCCGTACCGCAACGGCGCGTTCAAGAAGGGGGCGGACGGCCGGACGGGCGCCCTCGTCAAAGCGGGCCTCGCCGGGGCGTTCACCTACAACCGGCTCAAGGCCGCCACCCGCAACGCCCAGGGCGACCCGACGCTCGCCAAGGCGCTGGCTCCCGTCAACGCGGGCATCGACTCCCTCAAGGGTCTCGGCAGCAAGCTCCGCAAGGGCGAGGCCACGGACAGCGACGTGAACTCCGTCGACAGCGTCATCGGCAAGGTCAAGGACGCGGGCAAGAGCGCCGGGGCCCCCGTCACCGACAAGGTGCCGTCGACGAGCGAGCTCCAGAAGGGCTGACCGGCAGCCGCCCGCCGGGGGCCGGGCAGGCCCCCGGCCCTGCCGGCCGTCCGGAAGCCGATGACAGCATGGGGCCCATGAACCGGACGACGGAAGCCGCTTCCCGCCCAGCCTCAGCCTCAGCCTCAGTTTCAGCCGCAGACTCCCGCTCGGCCTCGGCCTCGGCCTCGGCCTCCGCCTCGGCCTCCGGCCCGGCTCCGGCCTCCCGCCCCGCCCGTCGCTCGGTCCGCCGCCGGGTCCTGCCCGCGGCCCTCGCCCTGGCGTTCGTCGCGGCCTGTGGCGGCGGGGGCGGCGGAGGCGGCGGGGACGACGGCGCGGAGGAGGGCGGGACGGGCGTCGGCGACCCGGTCTTCCCCACCCTCGGCAACCGCGGCTACCAAGTGGAGCACTACGGCCTCACCCTCGACTACGAGCCCGAGGGCAACGACCTCGACGCGACCGCCGTCATCACCGCGCGGACGACGAAGAAGCTGAGCGCGTTCACCCTCGACCTCAAGGGCCTCAAGGTGACGTCCGCCAAGGTCGACGGGAAGTCCGCGAAGACCTCGCGTTCCGGGACCAAGTTGCGGGTGGAGCCCGCGCGACCGCTGGGCAAGGGACGGACGTTCCGGACGGAGATCGCGTACGAGGGCAGGCCGCGGACGGTCCGGGACCGGGACGGCGCCAAGGAGGGCTGGATCGAGACGGATCACGGAGCGGTCGGACTGGGCGAGCCGGAGGGCTCGATGGCCTGGTTCCCGGGCAACCACCACCCGTCCGACAAGGCCGCCTACGACTTCACCGTCTCCGTCCCCAAGGGCTTCACCGCCGTCGCCAACGGCGAGCCGAAGGGCACCGAGGAGGAAGAGGACGAGGACGGCGACACCTGGACCACCTTCCGCTGGCACAACGGCGAGCCGATGGCGAGCTACGTGGCGAGCGTCGCCGTCGGCGAGTTCGAGGTCCTGAACACCTCGGCGACCTCTGCGGCGTCGGCGGCCTCCGCCTCGTCCACCGCGCGGAACGTCCCGGTGTACATCGCTTACGCGAAGGGGGAGGGCGCGGCCGCGCGGCACATGAAGGAGATGGTGCCCAAGGTGCTGGCGTGGGAGGAGAAGATGTTCGGCCCGTACCCCTTCACGTCGTCGGGCGCGGTCATCGACCGCAATCCGTACATCCGTTACGCACTGGAGACCCAGCCGAAGCCCTACTACCAGAAGCCGCCGACCGACCGGCTCATCGCGCACGAGCTCGCCCACCAGTGGTTCGGCAACTCCGTCACCCCGCGCACCTGGCGGGACATGTGGCTCAACGAGGGCTTCGCCGAGTACACGGAGTGGATGTGGGAGGCGCGGCAGGAGCGGAAGCGGACGGAGCGGCAGATCTTCGACGACTTCTACGACGGCGAGGACGAGGAATTCAGCGACGAGAAGGGCGAGGACATCTGGGCCTTCCCGCCCGCCTATCCGACCGCCGAGACGATATCCGGCCGGCCGGTCTACGGGCGGGGCGCGATGGTGCTGCACAAACTGCGGGAGACCGTCGGGGACGACACCTTCTTCGACATACTCCGCACCTGGGCGCGTGACCACCGCCACGGCAACGCCGGGACCGACGACTTCATCCGGCTCTGCGAGAAGAAGGCGGACAAGGACCTGGGCGACCTCTTCGACACCTGGCTCTTCAAGGCCGCGAAGCCGGACCACCGCTAAGGGCCGCCCGGACCGCCCGGACCGCCCCCGGGAACGGCGAAGGCCCGCCGGGGAGTCCGGCGGGCCTTCGGCCAGGCAGGGGACGAGCGCGTCAGCCGCGCTGGATGCCCGAGGTGTCCTGGAGGACGCCCCGACGGCCGTCCTGGGTCTGCGCGACGAGCGCGGCGCCGCGCTGGTCCACCGCCAGGTACCAGGTACCGGGGGTCAGCTCGGCCATCGGCGTCTGCCCGCCGTCCTCCGGGAACAGCGGACGGTTCACCGGAACGGCGAACCAGAACGGCGCGAAGTCCGAACCGCCCGCGGCGGGAGCCTGCGAACCGGCCGCCGGAGCACCGCCCGTACCGCCGGCCGGCTGCCCGGCCGTCGGCTGCGGACCGGTCTGGTCGGCCGGCTGCGGAGCACCGTACGGCTGCCCGCCGAAGGAGCCGCCGGCCGGACCGCCCGGACCCGGGTAGCCGTAGCCGGGGTGCGAGCCGGTCCCGTAGGGGGACTGCACCTGGGGGGAGGAGGCGCCGAGGAGGGGGGCCTTCAGGGCGGGGACGCGCTGGGTGAAGAGGGCGGCCGCGGCCATCGCCAGGTTGGCGATCAGGCCGAGGATGAGGCCGATGCCCGGGTTGTTGCGTTCACCGCCGCCACCGAGCGCCCAGAGGGAGGACCAGGCGGCGAACACGGCGAACGCCGTGCCCCACTGGTCGAGCCCCATCCCGAGGACCTTGCGGTCGCCCGGCAGCAGGCGGGCGGTGACGATCAGGGCGGCGGCGAGGACGCCCGCGAGGAAGATCGACGGCAGGACGGGGAAGAGCGCCGACTCCCAGCCGTTCGGGTTGTCGATGTTCTCGCAGTACTTGCGCGCGAAGCCGCTGCCGAGTCCGGAGTCCGGCGGAACGTCGCACTTGAACGAGAAGAAGTCGAGGAACGAGGCAATGAACAGCAACACCGCTGCACCGATCACCACGCCGTCGCCTCTAGTGAGGGAGCGGATGTTCACCTGAAGTCCTTTGTCTGTGCCGTCAGCATCTGTCGGTTGTCTGTCGTCGCGGTCTCGTCGATACCGCCGGGGCGCGAGACGGGTTCCGCAGAGAGCGGCCCCCCATCGTACGGGGGAACCTACCGCCCCGATGCCCGGGGCGTCTCTTCGTTTCGCCCTCGTGACAAGCCCGTGGCCTGCCGTTATACGGACTGCTTAAAGCCGGCGGGCCGGAGGTCGGCTCACGGCCGGCTCAGGATGAACTCCCGGATCCCGTCCGCGATCCCCTGCGCCGCCTTCTGCCGCCAGCCGTCGTCCGTGAGTTGGGCGGCGTCCTGCGGATCGCGCATGTTGCCGCACTCGATGAACACCTTCGGAACGGTGGAGAGGTTGAGGCCGCCCAGGTCGCTCCGGACGTCAAGGCCCGTGTTGTGGCCCACGTAGTTGGACGGCATGCTGCCGGTGGCCCGTACGAACCGGCCGAGGACGCGCTCGCCGAGTTCCTTCGACGGCTCGACGATCGGGGCGGTGTCCGCCCGGCCACCCTTGACCTTGGCGGGCAGGATCACGTGGACGCCGCGCTGTCCGGGGGCGGCGCCGTCCGCGTGCACGGACAGCGCGGCGTCGGCGTGCGCCTTGTTGCCGATCGCGGCCCGTTCGTCCACGCAGGGGCCGAACGGCCGGTCGTCGTCGTGGGTGAGGGTGACCCGGGCGCCCTGCGTCTGGAGGATCGACCGGATGCGGTGGGCGACGTCCAGGCTGAACCTGGCCTCCGCGTAACCCGAGTCGGTGGACGTGCCGGTGGTGTCGCACTCCTTGCGCCCGGTGCCGATGTCGACGGACCGGTCGATCTCGGCGGTGTGCCGCTGGTTGCGGATGTTGTGCCCGGGATCGATGACCACGACCTTCCCGCGGAGCGGCCCGTCGCCGGCCGGTGCGTACCCGGGGGGCGCGGCGTCGGCGGGCGGGACGGAAGGTTTCGCCGGTTCCGAGGAGGCGGGCGGGGACGACGGCGCGCTCTTCGCCGCCGGTGTCCGGGCCGGCGGGGCCGGCGCGGGCGAGCGGCCGGCCGGCGCGGACGGGGAACCACCGGCCGGCGCGGACGCCTTGGCGTCGGCCGCCCCGTCGTCGTCGCACCCGGCGACCGCGGCCGCCAGCAGCAGCGCGGTCAGGGCCGCGACGGCCGGACGGGCGCGACGGGCCGGCCGGGGACGACCGCGACGGAGGGGCCGGCCGGGCCGGTCAGGCCGGTCGGGTCGCTCGGTGCGGTCGGGTCGCTCGGTTCGGCCGGGGCGACCGGAGTGACGAGGAGAGCTGCCGTAGGACACTCGGGCGATGCTAGCGCCGCCCGTCAGGTCGCGGGGCCCGTCCGGCGCAGAACCCGCATCGACCCCGTCACGGAGACCTCCGTGAACCCACCCGACTCCAGGGCCCGCAGATAGACCCGGTACGGTGCCTGGCCGCCGTCGGCCGGGTCGGGGAAGACGTCGTGGACGACGAGCAGTCCGCCCCGCGCGAGGTGCGGCGCCCAGCCCTCGTAGTCCGCCGTCGCGTGCTCGTCCGTGTGGCCGCCGTCGATGAACACCAGCCCCAGCGGTGTCCCCCACAGCGCGGCCACCTGCGGCGAGCGGCCGACGACCGCCACCACGTAGTCCTCCAGGCCCGCCCGGTACAGCGTCCGGCGGAACGTGGGGAGGGTGTCCATCCGGCCGACGCCCGGGCTGTCGTCGATCAAGGACGTGTCGTGGTACTCCCAGCCCGGCTGCTGCTCCTCGCTGCCGCGGTGGTGGTCCACCGTCACGACCGTCGTGCCGGCCTCGCGGGCGGCGTCGGCGAGGAGGAGGGTCGAACGGCCGCAGTAGGTGCCGACTTCGAGGAGGGGGTGGCCGAGGGCGGCGGCGGTCTCGGCGGCCTGGTGCAGGGCGAGGCCCTCGTCCAGGGGCATGAAGCCTTTCGCTTCCTCGAAGGCGGTCAGGGTGGCGGGCTTCGGGGGCACGGTTCGTCCTTCGGTGGTCGGGTGGGTGGTGGTCAAGCGGCGGGGCGCCTGCGGCGGGCTGTGACTGCTCTCGCGGTTTCGCCGCTCGTCCTCTGTCGCGATGCCGGACGGGCCGGACTGTGCCTGGGCGCGCACTCCGGCCCGTCCGGCGATCGCCGACAACCGCACAGAGCGCGGTTTCGGGGGGCCGGAGGTCGGGAGTCCGGAGTCCGGGAGTCCGGGGAACCCTACAACCACCCGTTCTGCCGGGCAGCCCGGACCGCCTCCATCCGGTTCCGCGTCTGCGTCTTGCCGATGGCCGCGGACAGGTAGTTGCGCACCGTCGCGGGCGACAGGTGTACCTTCGCCGCGATGTCCGCGACCGTCGCCCCGTCCACCGCCGCCGAGAGCACGTCCCGCTCCCGCTGCGTCAGCGGGTTGGGGCCGGCGCTCAACGCCGCCGCGGCCAGGGCGGGGTCGATGACGCGCTCGCCGGCGAGGGCGCGGCGGATGGCGGCGGCGAGGTCTTCGACGGGGCCGTCCTTGACCAGGAAGCCGGAGGCGCCCGCCTCCATGGCGCGGCGGAGGTAGCCGGGCCGCCCGAAGGTGGTGAGTATCAGCACCCGGCACTCGGGCAGCCGCTGCCGGAGGTCGGCCGCCGCGTCGAGGCCGCTGCGGCCGGGGAGTTCGATGTCGAGGAGGGCGATGTCCGGACGCTCCCGGAGGGCGGTGGGCAGGATCTCGTCGCCGTTGCCGACCTGGGCGACGACCTCGATGTCGTCCTCCAGCCCGAGCAGCAGCGCGAGAGCGCCCCGCATCATGCCCTGGTCCTCGGCCAGCAGTGTCCTGATCACGCCGCTCGCTCCTTCTCGCCGCGCCTGACGCCGGTCTTGTCGCCGGTCGTACCGCCGGCTCGCTCGCTGTTCCTGTCGCCGGTCCTGCCACCGGTCCTGCCATCGGTCCCGTCGCCGGTCCTGTCGCCGTTCGTCCCACCGGTCGGGTCGCCGGTCCTGGCGTACGGCTCGTCGTCCACCGGCAGTTCGGCCACGAGCCGGAAGCCGCGCCGCCCGTCGGGGCCGGTGCGCAGGGAGCCGCCGGCGGCGGCCAGCCGCTCGGTGAGGCCCTTGAGCCCGTTGCCGCCCGTGCGCGGACCGGCCGGCTCCGCCGGATCCCCCGCCCCCGCCTCGGCCGCTTCCGCCGAGCCTACGCCCGCGCCGTTGTCGATGATCTCCAGGTGTACGCGGTCGGGTTTGCCGCGTACCTCGATCTCGCAGCGCGAGGCGCCGCTGTGCCGGACGACGTTGGTGACGCCCTCGCGCACCACCCAGCCCAGCAGCACACCGGTCTGCGGCGGGAGCGGCGGGCCGGACTGCCGGATTTCGGCGGTGATGCCGGACGCGTCGAGCAGCGAACGGGCGTTGTCCAGCTCGGTGGTGAGGCTGCCCTCGCGGTAGCCGGTGACCGCCTCGCGGATCTCGGTGAGCGCCTGGCGGCCGACCGCCTCGATGTCGGCGGCCTGGCCGAGCGCGGCGTCCAGGTTCCGGGGACCGAGCCGGCGGACCGCCTCCGCCTTGACCACGATCACGGACATGGTGTGCCCGAGCAGGTCGTGCAGGTCGCGGGAGAAGCGCAGCCGTTCGCGTTCGACGGCGGCGTGGGCCAGTTCCTCGCGGGTGTCGCGGAGGACGGTGATGGCCGCGAAGAGGTTGAGGACGGCGGCCGCCACCAGGCCGCCGAGCGCCGTACCCCAGCTGACGGCCAGGACGCTGCCCACACTGTCGTCGTCGGGCCGGACGAAGAAGGACAGCCCGCAGGTGAGGCCGAGCGTGCCCAGGGCGGCGCCCAGCAGCCGGCTCCGGTCGCGCAGCACCATGCCGGTGGCGATGGACAGCAGCGGGAAGCACATCTGCCAGTAGTCCCGGTAGCCGATGTTGAGGGCGTACGCGAGCACGGCCATCCCGATCAGGGCCAGGACGGGGACGCGGGTGTGCCGCCTGCGCTCGTCCAGGGCGCTGAAGACGACGGTCACGTACAGGGCGACGAAGGCCAGTTCACCCAGGCCGCCGAGCCAGGGCAGCGGCATGTCCCCGAGGACCATGTGCACGGTGTCGCCGCTGAGGGAGAAGAGCCACGGCATGAACGCCTTCCTGCCGGGCGCCCTCATCCGTTCGATCTCCTCGGGCATGCGCTTCATACGCCGCATCCTAGGCAACACGCGCGTGACCTGGGCAGATGCCTGATGTCTGGGGAAGGCGGTGACATTTGTCCCGGGAGGGGGCGGGCTCGGGACGGAACGGGGGAGGCGTCCGGGGCCTTCCTCTCGCGCGGTGGAGCGGTTATAAGGGTTCGGTCGCGGTCGGTGGAACACGTTCTTGTTCCGGCGTCGTTTCCGGCCGTGCCGGTGTCGTGTGCCTGTCGTCCCGTGCTTGTCGTTCCGTGCCTGTCGTCCCGCGTCCGCCGTCCCGTGCTTGCCGTCCCGTGCTTGTCGTCCCGCGTCCGCCGTCCGTACCTGTTGCCCTGTGCCCCCGTTGTCCCGAACCCGATGTTCCGTGCCGGCGAAGGAGTCCCTCTCCATGCCCATCGACGCAGCCAAGGCCATGGCCGCCGAACCGCGAACCGTCTCCCTCTCCTGGGACCACAAGGACGTCCTCCTCTACCACCTCGGCATCGGCGCGGGCATCCCCGCCACCGACCCGGCCGAACTCCGCTACACCCTGGAGAGCGGGCTGCACGTCCTGCCCTCCTTCGCCACCGTCGCGGGCGGCGGAATGGCCCTCGCGGCCGGGCTCTCCACCCCGGGCGTCGACGTCGACCTCGCCCGGGTGCTGCACGGCGGGCACACCATCACGCTGCACCGTCCACTGCCCGTCCGCGCCGACGGCGTCACCCAGACCTCGCGCGTCGCCGCCGTGTACGACAAGGGCAAGGCGGCCGTCGTCGTGCTGCGCACCGACGTCGACGACGTGGACGGGCCGCTGTGGCGCGGCGAAGCGCGGATCTACGTCCGCGGCGAGGGCGGCTTCGGCGGCGAGCGCGGCGAATCGGCGCGGCTCGACGTCCCCGACCGGACGCCGGACCTGACCGTCGAGCGGGCCGTCCGCGAGGACCAGGCGCTGCTCTACCGGCTGTCGGGGGACTGGAACCCCCTGCACGCCGACCCGGAGTTCGCGGCGCGGGCCGGTTTCCACCGGCCGATTCTGCACGGGCTCTGCACCTACGGGATGACCCTGAAGGCGGTCGTGGACACGGTGCTGGAGGGGCGGGTCGAGCGGGTGCGCTCGTACGGGACACGGTTCGCGGGGGTGGTCTATCCGGGGGAGACCCTACGGGTGCGGATGTGGCGCGAGACGCCGGGGCCCGGGCGGGTGCAGGTGTCCGTGACGGTCGTGGAGCGGGACGACGCGGAGGTGCTGGCCGACACCGTCGTCGAACACGTCTGAGGCCGGCACGGGTGGCCGGACGCGAGCACGCGCGGCGCGGAACGAACGGAACGGGCGGAATGGGCGGAGGGGCACGGCGGCCGAAAGCGACGGGCCCCGGCGGGGGAGCGGGCCGGTGGGCCCGCCGCCCGCGCCGGGGCCGCGCTGCTCTCGGGATCCGCTCGTCAGGCGGCGTCGGCGGTGCGCCGGTGCTTGCCGCGGGCGGGGCCGCCGGCGTCGTCGGACGACGCCGGGCCGCGGTGCCTGCCGGAGCCGGCGGCTGCGGCCTGGGCGGACGCCTCCAGGGGGCGCGCCTCGGTCGTGTCGGTTCGGACTTCGGACATGTCGGGAGTCACTCCGTGGGATGTGGGTGCGTGCTCTGCGCGTCGGGGGCCGCGGCGTCGGCCGACGCCCATGGGACGCCGCCCTCGGGTGGCACCCTTGGGTGCCGTCCCGGTGGGGGACACCCGTAGGTGTCGCCCCTGGGTACGGTCAACGCCCGTACCGCGCGCGGTCGTTCGGCGCACCGCGGTGCTCCGCCGGTACCACGTGCGCAACCCCCGGCCCGAAGTCTAACGGGACCTTGATCGCGTGAGCCACCCCCGGGGCGGCCTCGGCGCGGGCCCCGGGCGGCCTCCGGGTGGCGTCTCCGGGCGGGTCACCGTCGGCCCGGTATGGGCGGATCGCCTGGGGCCTGTCGGGGGATCGCCTGAGGCACGCCGGCGGATCGCCTGAGGCCCGACGGGGGTGTGCTCGCCGTCCGCTTTCCGGCCCGTCTCAGGCGCGCGCCGGGGCCGATCGCAGACCGCCCGCGACCCGTCCGCGGGTAGCGTCCCCGGCCTGCCCGGCCTGCCCGGCCTGCCCGGCCTGCCCGGCCTGCCCGGCCTGCCCGGCCTGCCCGGCCCGCC
>NZ_JBPQTX010000185.1:0-13973 GCF_051386555.1 Streptomyces sp. URMC 126 | reverse complement strand
CCCCCGACCCGCGCATTTCCGCCCCGACTTCTCCCCGCACCCGCCGCACCGCCTCGTCGCGGAACCGAAGCATCACCCTCCGGACAACCTCACGTTCCCCACCCGTCACAGAGCAACGCGATCGTTCCCGGCATGACCGCATCGATCCGGGCCCGCCGCACCGCCGTCGCCGTCTCCGCGGCCGCCGCTCTCGCCACCCTGGGCACGACCACGTCGGCCACCGCCGCCCCCACGGCGGCGGACGACTCCAGGGCCACCGCCTCCACGGCCGCCCCGTCCGGCTCCTCCGGCGCGCGCACCTCGGGCACCGCCGGCCTGAAGGGCGTCGACTACGCGGCCTGGCAGCGGGACGTGCGGGCCGCCGTCGACCGGGCGACGCCGCACGTCCGCGAGCGCACCGCCCAGGCGCGTACCGAGAAGCAGGCCGTGGTCCTCGACATCGACAACACCTCGCTCGAAACCGACTTCCACTGGACGTACCCCACACCGGCCGTCGCGCCCGTCCGCGACCTCGTCCGGTACGCCCACGAGCGCGGCGCCGCCGTCTTCTTCGTCACCGCACGCCCCCGCCTCCTGGAGTCGCTCACCGAGGACAACCTCAAGCGCGTCGGCTACCCGGTGGACGGCCTCTCCGTCCGCCGCCTCCCCGACCTCTTCCGCGACGTGAGCGCCTACAAGACCGCCGAGCGCGCGAAGATCGAGGCCAAGGGGTACAAGATCATCGCCAATATCGGCAACAACACGACGGACCTCAGCGGCGGCCACGCCGAACTCACGGTCAAGCTGCCCGACTACGACGGCAAGCTGTCCTGAGCCCACCGCGCGGAGGCTACTGGGGGCCCGGCCGCCCGGTTGCCTAGACTGGTCCCCCTCGGGCGTGACGACGCCCGGCAGGGACGGGAGAGCGACAGTGACGGCAGGCGTCGGCGGATTCGAGAGCCCCGAGGGGGCCGTCGAACGGAGTGCCGCCGACCCGTCGGCGGACGTGCTGAGCGAGGCCGCCGCCGCGTTCGGGCTGCTCGCCTCCCCCGCCCGGCTGCACCTCGTCTGGGCCCTCGCCCAGGGCGAGAGCGACGTGACGGGGCTGGCCGAACGGGTCGGCGGCGCGCTGCCCGCGATCAGCCAGCACCTCGCGAAGCTCAAGCTCGCCGGGCTGGTGCGGTCGCGCCGCGAGGGACGCCGCGTGGTCTACCTGGTCGACGACCCGCACGTGGTGACCATCGTCCGCCTCATGGTCGACCAGCTCTCCGACCGCCGGGCCGACCCCGCGTCCCGGTCGCGGTCCGGCGCCGCTTCCGGACGCCTCCGTGGCCTGGGCGCCTGAGGCCGGCCAGGCCGGCTCCACCCTTCACGTACTGCGGGAGCTGGGCAGTGGCCCGCGCGGACTGACCGAGGACGAGGCCGCCCGCCGGCTGGCCGACGCCGGCGAGAACGTCTTCCCCGGCCGCCGCCCGCCCGGGCCCCTCCGGCGGTTCGCGCGCGGCCTGCGCGACCCGTTCACCGCCGTCCTCCTCTGCCTCGGCCTGGTCTCCGCCGCGGTCGCCTCCTGGGGCACCGCCTGCGTGATCAGCGTCCTCGTCACCGTCAGCTGCGCCCTCCGGACCGCCGGCGAACACCGCGCGGAACGCGCGGCGGCGGCGCTGCGCGACCTCGTCCCGACCACCGCGACCGTCCGCCGCCGCCCGGCGCCCGACGCGCCCCCGGTCCAGCGGGAGCTGCCCGTCGGCGAGCTGGTGCCGGGGGACGTCGTACTCCTCGCCCCCGGCGACCTCGTCCCGGCCGACCTGCGCCTGCTCCGCACGACCGGCCTGACGGTCCACGAAGCCGTACTGACGGGCGAGTCGGCCCCCGCGGTGAAACGGGCCCTGGACGTGGCGGCCGGGGAGGCCGTGCCGGCGCCGGACGCCGACGGCGACCGGGCGGGACGGCTCGACGGCCGGCCCCCGGCCCAGACCGACCCGGCTCCGGACGAGAGCCGCGGCAGCGCGCCCGGCGACTCCCTGACGGCCGCCCCTCCGGCGCGCCGCCTCACGCTCGTCCTCCCGTCGGGAGACGACACGGCCGGTGGTGACATAGCCGGTGGCGGAACCGCGAACGACGAGGCGGGCACCCGGGCTGCACTCCCCCGACGCCGCCCCCACCGTTTGGCCGCCGCCTCGGGAGAAGGACAGGGCGCGGACGCCCCGCGGGAAGCCGTCGCCCCCTCCCACCTCTGCTTCCAGGGCAGCAGCGTCCTCTCCGGCACCGCCACCGCCGTCGTCGTCGCGACCGGAGCGGCGACCCGCCTCTCCGGGGCGCTCCCCGGCGCGGCACGCGGCGGCGGCGCACGCCTGGCCAGCCCGTTCGACCGGTCTGTCAACGGCATCGCCTGGACGCTGATCCGGTTCATGCTGCTGACCGCGCCCCTGGTGCTGGTCACAGGCGCGCTGCTGCGCGGACGCGGGATGGAGACGCTGCCGTTCGCCGTGGCGGTGGCGGTCGGGCTGACACCCGAGATGCTGCCGGTCGTCGTGACGGCGGCCCTGGCGCGCGGCGCCGCCGGGCTCGCGCGCGGCGGCGAGGTGATCGTGCGACGGCTCCCCGCCCTCCACGACCTGGGCGCCGTCGACGTGCTGTGCGTGGACAAGACGGGCACCCTCACCCAGGACCGGCCCGTCTTCCACCACGCCGAGGACGCGCACGGAGACGACGGCGCGGAGGTGCTGCGCTGGACGGCGGTCAACGCCCTCTGGACGCTGCACCTCGCCGAACTCCCGGTGCCCGACGCCTTGGACGAGGCCCTGCTCGACGCGGTGGGGGACGCCGCCCTGGCGGCCGCCGAGGAGGAGTACGAGGGGGTCGCCGCCCTTCCCTGCGCCCCCGGGCGCCCCCTGTCCACCGCCGTCGTCCGGCGCGCCGGCGACCCCCGGTTCGCCCTCGCGGGCGTCCACGTCCTCGTCGTCAAGGGCGCTCCGGAGGACGTCCTGGAGCGCTGCGCCCTCGAACCGGCCGAACGCGCGCGCCTGTCGCGGCGGGCGGCGGAGCTCGCGGCGGACGGACTGCGCGTACTCGCCGTGGCCCGCGCCGAGCGGCCGTCCCGGACCCGCCCCTACGGGCCCGGCGACGAACGCGGACTGGAGTTCACCGGCTTCCTCGCGCTGCGCGACGCCCTCGCCCCCACCGCCGCGGAGGCGCTGGCCGTCCTCGCGGACCGGGGCATCGCCGTCCGGGTCCTCACGGGCGACCACCCGGGTACGGCCGCCCGCGTCTGCCGCGACCTCGGCCTGGACCCGGGCGAGGTGGTGACCGCCGACCGCGTCGACGCCCTCACGGACGGGGAACTCGCCCGGCTGGCCGCCCGGACGACGGTCTTCGCGCGCTGCTCTCCGGAGCACAAGGCCCGTATCGTCCACGCCCTGCGGGCGAGCGGCCGGACCACCGGATTCCTGGGCGACGGCGTCAACGACCTGGCCGCCCTGCACACCGCCGACGTCGGCGTCTGTCCGCGCGCGGGCGTCGACGTCGCCCGGGAGGCGGCCGACGTCGTCCTCGCCTCCAAGGACCTGACCGCTCTCGACCGGGCCGTGGCGGCGGGCCGGGGCAGCACCGGCACCATCGCCGCCTACCTGCGCATCACTCTCTCGTCCAACTTCGGGAACGTCATCGCCATGCTGGCGGCCGGGCTGCTGCTGCCGTTCCTGCCGATGCTCCCGGCCCAGGTGCTCGTGCAGAACCTCTGCTTCGACGCCGCCCAGCTCGCCCTCGCCTTCGACCGCCCGGACCCGGCGGCCCTCCGCCGCCCGATCCGGCTCCGCCCCCGCGACCTGCTGCGTTTCGTCACCGTCTTCGGTCTCCTCAACGCCGCGGCCGACCTCGCCACGTTCGCCGTGCTGGCCTTCGCGGTCCGTTCGGCAGGGGACGACGGCGGTCAGGATGCCTTCCACGCGGGATGGTTCACCGAGAACCTGCTGACCCAGGCGATGGTCATGCTCCTGCTGCGCTCCGGACGGCACCTGGCGGAAGGCCGTCCCTCCGGCCCCATCCGCCTCGCCACCACCGCCCTGGCCGTCGTGGGCCTCCTGCTTCCCCTCTCCCCCCTGGGCCCCCCGCTCTCCATGACCGGGCTGCCGCCCCTGACGTACCTCCTCCTGGCCACCGTGCTGACCGTGTACGGCGCCGCCCTCGCGGCGGCCTCCCGCCGGTACGCGCGGGGTGTCGGGGGCGGCGAGGGGCACGCCGTGCCCGGCGGGGCCGGAGCCGTCCGCGACGGCGGCGGGCGGCCACCGGCCGGCTGAGCCCGCCGCCTCGCCGGCTACCTCGGCGAGGCGCCCGGTCGCGTCACGGGCTCCCGGGTGCGGTCACGTCGCCCATCCGCGCACCGCCGCCCGGACGCGTCACTCTTCCCCGTACCGGCGTTCCCGGTCGCCTCACCAGTCGCCGCCCCCGAAGCCACCGCCGTCCCCGCCGCCGAAGCCTCCACCGTCGCCCCACCCGCCTCCGAAGTCACCCGAGTCAAAGTCGCTGCCGGAGAAGTCGCCCCCTTCGGGGCCGGTGTCGGTCGGGACGCCGCCGAGGTCGGAGGCGTAGGCAGGGCCGGTGAGCATGCTGCCGAGCATCGTGCCCATGAGGAGCCCGGGCAGGATGCCGCCGCCGAAATAGCCGCCCGCCCACGGCGCGTACGCGGGGCCGGCGTTCCAGTACGGCTGCGGGCCCTGGGCGGTCTGGACCGTACGGGACATGGGGTCCTGGCCGTCGGCGATACGCGTCGCGTCGGCGCGGCAGGCGGGGACGGTGCGCGGCGCGCCGCCCGGGGGTGCCCACTGGACGTCCTCGACGGAGGGCCCGTGGCGGGGGTCGAAGAAGCAGGGCAGCCGGCGCTCGGGCAGCGGCGCCCCGGTGCGGCGGGCGGCGAGGGTGGCGAGGGCGAACCGGCCGTTGTCCAGGGCCTCCGTCACGGCGGTGACCTCCTGGGGCCTGGTCGCCGCCGCGATCCGGCGCTTGGCCTCCTCGTACGCGTCGAGGGCCTGCTCGTAGTCCTGCCGCATGGCGTCCGTGGCGCCGGCCTCCGACGGCGAGAAGTCGAGCCGGTCGAGTTCCTCGCCGAAGGCGGTGATGTCCTCGTCGACGACGACGCGCAGGGCATCCAGCTCGGCGCGCTCGCGCTCCTCGCGCTTCTTCTTCCCGCGCCGGTAGAGCGCGTAGGCGCCGCCCGCGCCGGCGACGACGACCGCGCCGCCGACGATCAGCCCGGTGGACCCGCCCCCGGAGTCGGAACCGCCCCACGAGTCGGGGGCGTGCCCCCGGGCGGTCTTGATCGCGCCGTCGACGAACGCGTTGAGCTCTGTGCCGGCGTTGGCGTTGTCGTTGCGCCGGACGGAGTCGCGCAGGTTGGCGACGGCATTGTTGGACATGACCCGGCGGTCGGCACCCGCGGTGAACTTGTCGCCGAGCCGGATGGCGTAGACGCCGCTGACGCCGACCTTCCCGCGCAGGTCCTTCAGGACGGTCTTCTGGGGGAACTCCGGGGTGTCCGGGAGTACGGCGACGAACACCGGCTTGCCCGCGTCCTTGATCTTCTTGGCCAGGCTGTCCGCGTCGGCCGACGAGAGCTGGGAGGACGCCCGGGGGTCGACGTAGACGGGGCTCTTCCGCAGCCCCTCGGCCACCTCGTTCAGGCCGGTGGCGGCGTGGGCGGGCGGGGCGAGGGCCGCACCGCCGCCGGCCACCAGCAGCAGAGCCGCGACGAGCCCTGCGAGGAGGACCGGCAGGGACCGGGGCGGGACCCTGGGAGTGGTGGCGGACATGGCGGTGCTCCTCGGAGAGGCGGAGGGGACGGTTGTGCGGCGTGCCGGCGGGTAGCCGGTGCGGCGCTTTTTCATCGGAATTCCGAACTTACTCTGCATTCACTGAAACAACGGACTATTCAGTCACCCGGTTCCCCTCATACCCTCACGTCACCCGTAGGACAAATCGGGGCAAGGGTTCCCGTCCGACGCTCTCGCGTCCGCCACCGTCACCTCCGCCGCCACCGCGATCCGCGCCGACGCACCCTCGGCCGACGCTCCGTCCGCCGATGCGCCGTCTGCCGACGTGCCGTAGTCCCGGCCGAGGGTGAGCGAGATGCCGGATTCCGCGGTGCCCCGTACGAACGCCCCGGGGAAGAGCCGGGCCAGGGTGCGGGCCCGTCCCGCCTGTCCCGGGCCGAACTCGATCACGGTGGTGCCCGCGTCGCCGCCTTCGGCCGTGCGGGTGCCTGTCACCGTGTAACCGTGCCGCCGGAGGAGGGTGGCGGCACGGGCGGCCGCCCCCTCCACGTGCGTGGCGTTGACGACGGAGACACGGACGCCGTTCCCGGACACCACCCCTCCCTCGCCCCCTCTACCACCTGAGCCGCTTACGCCACCCTTGCCCCCGTCGCCACGCTTCGCCGCCCCGGCGCCGTCACCACCTCCGGCGGCGGCACTCCCGCCCCGCACCGCGCGGTCCTCCCGAAGCGCCGCCCACAGCGCGTCCGCCTCCGGCCGGACGACCGCCACCCGGTCGCCCTCGTACCGCCACGGCATGGTGACGAACGTGATGTCGCGCCGGTCGATGTCCTTGAGCGAACGGGCGAAGGACACGAGCTTGTCCACGGAGCCCAGCCCCGGGTCCACGGTGAGGGATTTGGTGGCCGCGTCGGCCAGCGGGAGCAGGTTCGCCGGGGCGAGCCCCCGGGACCGCACCTTCTCGACCAGGGCGGCGACGAACGCCTGCTGGCGGCGGATGCGCCCGATGTCCGAGCCGTCGCCGATGCCGTGCCGCACCCGCACGTAGTCCAGCGCCTTCTTCCCGGACACCGTCTGCCGCCCCTTCTTGAAGAGCAGATCGCCGCGGCCGCCGCGGTTCGGGTCGAGGTCACCCTCGTAGACGTCCTGCGGCACGCACACCTCGACGCCGCCCACGGCGTCGGTCAGCGCCGCGAAACCGGCGAAGTCGACGACGACGGTGTGGTCCACGCGCAGCCCGGTCAGCCGTTCGACGGTGTTCTGGGTGCAGGCGGGGTTGCCCTCGGGGGTGCCGCCGACCGAGAAGGCCGAGTTGAACATGGCCTGCTCGCGGGCGGCCGTCCAGCTGCCGTCGGGGAGCCGGCAGGGCGGGATCTCGACGAGCGTGTCGCGGGGGATGGAGACGACGGCGGCCCGCTCCCCGTCCCCGTAGACGTGCATCAGGAAGGCGGTGTCCGAGCGGCCGGTGCGGCCGGTACCGCCGCCGAGGTCCCGGTTGCCGCCGGCGCGCGAGTCGGAGCCGATGACGAGGACGTTGTCGCCGGCGGCGGAGCCGGGGGGCCGGTCCCGGGCGATGCCGTTCGCGTCGAAGACGCCGAGGTTGCCGTCGAGCCGTAGGTACGTCCAGCCGGCCGCGGCCACCAGCAGGATCACCAGCACCAGCGACGCACCGCCGAACTTCCGGCCGCCCCCTCCGCCCATCTGCGAGCCCCCAGCTCCTGTGCGCTCCCCGGCCCCGTACGGAACTCGCGTCCGAACGAAGCCCGTGTCCGTCGTCCCGCCGAACCGGCTCTCCCCCGGTCGGCCGCGCCGCCTCCCGTCCGACTCCCGTTCACCCTCAGGGGCGTATCCCCCAGGAACTCATCCCCAAAGACGGGAGACGGTCACCCCTGGTTGCCCGATTGCGCAATCCTGCAAGTAAGGTGGTACGGCATCGGGCGGAAGACAGAGACCGCGCGGAGACCGCGCGGAGACCGCGCGGAGCCCCGCAGAGACCTCGCGGAGACCGCGAAGAAAGCAGGTGGCGCCGTGTTGCGCAACGCCCTCGAACCCTGGCACCTCATCGTCGTCGTGCTCGTCCTCGTCGTGCTCTTCGGCTCGAAGAAGCTGCCCGACATGGCACGCGCCCTCGGCAAGTCCGCGCGCATCCTCAAGAGCGAGGCCAAGGCCATGAAGGAAGACTCGACGCCCACGGCCGGCACGCCCACGGCCGGTGCGGCCCCCACCTCGACGACCGTCCCCACCCCTGTCGAAAGCTCCCGCTGACCTCGACGTCACCTCGTATTGCGCTGCCGTACACCCTCGCTTGGTGAGCTTCCTCCGGCCGGGCACACAGCCGGCCCACGAGGAAGGAAAAACACCATGGGTTCTCGTCCGTACGGGCGTCGTCTCGCCTGGGGCGCCGCCGCCCTGCTCGTCGCCGGAGTCGCGGTGCCGGCCGCGGCCTCCGCCTCCGACAGCGGCCGCACGGACCGGGGGGACCAGGTGGCCGAGTCGGCCGTCGCGGCCCAGGCCCACGGCCCGAAGAAGGCCAAGAACGTCATCCTGCTCATCGGCGACGGCATGGGCGACTCCGAGATCACCCTCGCGCGGGACTACACCGTGGGTGCCGCGGGCCGGCTGAACATGGACAAGTTCCCGATGACCGGCGCCTACACCACCTACTCCGTGGACAAGCACGGCAAGCCGGACTACGTCACCGACTCGGCGGCGAGCGGCACCGGCTGGGCGACCGGCCACAAGACCGTCAACGGCCGGATATCCAAGACGCCCGGCACCGACAAGCCGATGACGACGATCCTGGAGCTCGCGCAGCGCAACGGGCTCGCCACCGGCAGCGTCACCACCGCCGAGCTCACCGACGCCACCCCGGCCGTCCTCGCCTCGCACGCCACCGACCGCAGCTGCCAGGGCCCGGCCGACATGAAGGAGTGCCCGAGCGACCGGATCTCCAAGGGCGGTCCCGGCTCGATCGCCGAGCAGAGCGTCAACCACAAGGTCGACGTCCTCCTCGGCGGCGGCAAGCAGCGCTTCGACCAGAAGATCACCGAGGGCCGCTACAAGGGCCTGACCGTCACCGAGCAGGCACGGAAGCTCGGCTACCAGGTGGTCACCGACTCCAAGGCGCTCGGCAAGGCGCGGTCCGGCCAGCCCGTGCTCGGCCTGTTCGCCCCGGGCAACGTCCCGGTCGAGTGGACCGGCAAGGCCGCCGCCCAGGGCGGCACCGCGCCGCAGCGCTGCGTGACGAACAACCCGGAGCGCACCGCCGGCACGCCCACCCTGGAGGAGCAGGCCAAGAAGGCGCTCCAGCTGCTGGAGCGGAAGCAGCACGGCAAGAAGGGCTTCTTCCTGCAGGTCGAGGGCGCGTCGATCGACAAGCGCGACCACTCGGCCGACCCGTGCGGCCAGATCGGCGAGACGGCCGCGCTGGACCGCGCGGTGAAGGTCGCCCGCGCCTACGCCGCCCAGCACCCGGACACCCTGGTCGTCACCACCGCCGACCACGGGCACACCAGCCAGATCGTGCCGCTGGAGGCCAACCCGCCCGGCCTGTCGTCGACGCTCGTCACCGACGAGGGGCAGCCGATCAAGGTCAACTACTCGACCAACACCCCGGGCAAGTCCCAGGAGCACACCGGCACCCAGGTCCGCATCGCGGCCCAGGGCCCGCAGGCCGAGCGCGTGCTGGGCGTGACCGACCAGACGCAGCTCTTCACCACCCTCCGCACGGCGCTCTCCCTGCGCTGACGGCACACCGGCACCGGGCCCCCCGGCCCGCTCACCCCGATCCCGTAGGGCCCGGCCGACCGGAGGAACCCGGAAGCCGGGCCCCATGGGCTCTCCTGTGGGTTGTGCCAGTTATCCCGCCGGAACGTTGGTGGAATGCTCATCGCTCCGGCGCCGGGCGCGGTCAACACTGGGGGTTCGGATCATTCGCCCGCAGGAGGAACCACCGATGTCCGGGTCGCGCGTCATCGCCCTCGGTCACTACCAGCCCGCCAGAGTGCTCACCAACGACGAGCTGGCGGCGATGGTGGACACCAGCGACGAGTGGATCCGCTCCCGGGTCGGCATCCACACCCGGCGCGTCGCCGCACCGGACGAGTCCGTCGACGCGATGGCCGCCGAGGCCGCGGCCAAGGCCCTCGCCGCGAGCGGTCTCGACGCGGCCGGCATCGACCTCGTCCTCGTCGCAACCTGCACCGCCGTCGACCGCAGCCCGAACACGGCCGCCCGCGTCGCCGCCCGGCTTGGACTCGCGTCCCCGGCCGTGATGGACGTCAACGTCGTCTGCTCGGGCTTCACCCACGCCCTGGCCTCCGCCGACCACGCCATCCGCGCCGGCGCGGCGACGAACGCCCTGGTCGTCGGGGTGGAGAAGTTCACGGACGTGGTGGACTGGACCGACCGCTCGACGTGCGTCCTCGTCGGCGACGGCGCGGGCGCCGCGGTGGTCTCCGCCGCGGAGGAGCCGGGCATCGGGCCGGTGGTCTGGGGCTCCGTGCCGGACATGGGACACGCCGTACGCATCGAGGGCACCCCCTCCCGGTTCGCCCAGGAGGGCCAGTCCGTCTACCGGTGGGCCACCACCCAGCTCCCGCCGATCGCCCGCTCGGTCTGCGAACGGGCCGGCGTCGCCCCGGAGGAACTGGCGGCGGTCGTGCTGCACCAGGCGAACCTGCGCATCATCGAACCCGTCGCCCGCCGCATCGGCGCCGTCAACGCCGTGATCGCCACCGACGTCACCGAGTCCGGCAACACCTCGGCCGCGAGCATCCCGCTCGCCCTCTCCAAGCTCGTCGAACGCGGCGCTATCCCGTCCGGCGCGCCCGTCCTCCTCTTCGGCTTCGGCGGCAACCTCTCCTACGCGGGCCAGGTCATCCGCTGCCCCTGAGCGGGTGCCGCCGGGGTCCGATCCGTTCAAGACCCGGCCCGGGGCGCCCGCCCACGGTGCCCGCATGACACCACGTTTCGACTGCACGGGCCTCGTCGTCTCCGACATGGCCCCTTCCCTCGCCTTCCCTCGCCTTCTACCGCCGCCTCGGCCTGGACATCCCGGCGGAGGCGGACGGCCTGCCACACGTCGAGCACGTGCTGCCGGACGGCCGGCGACTGCTGTGGGACACCGACGCGACGTACCGCTCCTTCGATCCCGGCACCCGTCTGCCCACGGGCCCGGGCCGCGTCACCCTGGGCTTCGCCCGCGACGGCCCCGCCGAGGTGGACGCGGTCTGGGCCGAGCTGACGACGGCGGGAGCACACGGGGCACAAGGAGCCGTGGGACGCGGCGTGGGGCCAGCGGTACGCGATCGTACTGGACCCCGACGGCAACGCGGTGGGCCTGTTCGCCGCCCTGGAGACGCCCTCAGGGGACTGAGGCCGCCGGGCGGCGGTGCGGCGTCACCGCTCCCGGACGAGCTCCCCCAAGGTGACCCCGGTCAGCCGCCGCACCTCGCGGGCCAGGTGCGCCTGGTCGGCGTATCCGCAGGCCACGGCCACGTCGGCGAACCGGACGCCGGCCCGGGCCGACTCCAGCGCCCGGTTCGCCCGCAGCACCCGGGCCAGCGTCTTCGGCCCGTACCCGAAGGCCCGCAGCGACCGTCGGTGCACCTGCCGCTCGCCCAGGCCCAGCCGGGCGGCCAGTACGGACACCGGCTCACCGCGCCGGGCGGACGCCAGGACGGCACCCGCCAGCGGGTCGTACGCGTCCACGGCAGCCCTGCCGCCCACGACCTCCTCCAGTGCCCGGCCGGGCAGGGGCGACTCCGCCACCCGCTGGGCGACGAGCCGCGCCCGGCGCCCGGGCCACAGGTCCTCCAGCGGGACCCGCCGGTCGCGGAGCTCGTCCGCCCGCACACCGAGCAGGGCGGCCCCGGTGCCGGGGCGGAAGCGCATCGCGGTGTACACGGCCCCCGGCACCGCCTCGACGAGGTGCGCCCGGGTGTCCGGGCCCGCCACGATCAGCCGGCCGTCGACCGCGATCAGGTCCATACAGCCGTCCGGGACGACCCGCACCGGGCCCGCGGCCCCGTCCGCCCGGGTCCACAGGACCGCTCCGGGCACCCGCCGCGAGGCCCGCTCCCGATACGCCCCCGGCCCGTCGGCCACCGGCAGTGGGTCGGCCACTAAGGCGACTCCCGTAGATAGAGCGCCCCGCAGGAGTGGCAGATCGGAACCTTCCCGGTCCCCCAGAGGTCGACGGAGCGGGCGGCCGCGCCCGGGTCGAGCTCGCGGCCGCACATCCCGGTCGGGCCGTCGCCCTCACGGACCACGTGCCACGTCTTGATCGCGGGGTCGTCGTCGTCCGGAGAGCTGCCGTCCGCGTATTCGGCGCGCAACTCGTGTTCCATACGGCCTCCTCCTGGTTCTCCCCGTGCTCCACGATGCGCCGGGCCCGGCCGAGCCGCCACCGCCGCCACCGGGAGCCCGCCTCAGAACACCGACCAGCCCGTCAGCGTGGTGAAGTGGTCCAGCGCGGCGACGCCCGCCACCGAGTTCCCGCGCGCGTCCAGTCCCGGGCTCCAGACGCAGAGCGTGCAGCGCCCGGGTATGACGGCGATGATTCCGCCGCCCACCCCGCTCTTGCCCGGCAGCCCCACCCGGTAGGCGAAGTCGCCGGCGGCGTCGTAGGTGCCGCAGGTCAGCATCACGGCGTTGATCTGCTTCGCCTCCCGGCGCGGCAGCAGCCGCGTGCCGTCGGCACGCAGCCCGTGGCGGGCCAGGAAGCCGCTCGCCAGGGCGAGATCCCGGCAGCTCATCTCGATGGAGCACTGCCAGAAGTAGTGCTCCAGGACCGTGGGCACGGGGTTGTCGAGGTTGCCGTAGCTGGCCATGAAGTGAGCCAGGGCCGCGTTCCGGTCGCCGTGCTCGGACTCCGACTTCGCCACGGCCGGATCGAAGGACACCTCCGGATTCCCGCTCTCGGCGCGGAGGAACTCCAGCATCGTGGTGCTCGCGTCGCCGGTCAGCGTCTGCAGCCGGTCGGTGACCACCAGCGCGCCCGCGTTGATGAACGGATTGCGCGGAATGCCGTTCTCGTATTCGAGCTGCACCAGGGAGTTGAAGGCATTTCCGGACGGTTCCGTTCCGACCCGCTCCCAGATCTTGTCCCCGCCCTCGGCCAGGACGAGCGCCAGCCCGAACGCCTTGGAGATCGACTGGACGGAGAACGGCCGCTCCCAGTCCCCCACCCCGTACACACCACCGGTGACATCGGCGACCGCCATCCCGAACTGCCCGGTGTCCATCCCCGCCAGGGCCGGAATGTACTGGGCGGCCTGACCGCGGCCCACCAGCGGGCGCGCGAACGCGGCTACCTCTTCGAGGACGGCCTGGTAGTCCACTGGCGTGCGCTTTCTGTCTCCGTACGGACGTGCGACGTCCGGCCTGCGGCCGAATCGGCTCGCACGATATCCGAACACCCCGATAACCTGCGAACTTTTCGGTACAACAGGGCCATTCAGGCGTATCCGACAGGACGTGCGCCACCCGAACCTTCGAGGAGCGCAGGCCGTGGCCGCACCCATGTCCGCCGGAACACTGCTCGCCGCCCTGAGAGCGGAGGGCTCCACCGTCGTCGAGGTGCCCGGCTGGCGCACCCACAACCGCGCCGGCCACGGCCACTGGGGCCCGGTCCACGGCATCATCGTGCACCACACGGCGACGGCCGGCACGGAGACCTCCGTCCGCCTCTGCTGGGAGGGCACCGATTCCCTGCCCGGCCCGCTGTGCCACGGCGTCGTGGGCAAGGACGCCCGGCTGCACCTCGTCGGCTGCGGGCGCGCCAACCACGCCGGCGGTGGTGCCCCGGACGTTCTCCGGGCCGTCGTCGCGGAACGGCGCACGCCGCCTCCCCGCCGCTTCGACGCCGACGGGAACACCCACTTCTACGGCTTCGAGTGCGTGAACCTGGGAAACGGCACGGATCCCTGGCCCGAAGCGCAACTGGAGGCGATGGAACGGGCCGCGGCGGCGGTCTGCCGGCACCACGGCTGGACCGAGCGGTCCGTCATCGGCCACCTTGAGTGGCGCCCTGGGAAGATCGACCCGCGCGGCTTCACCATGGACCGGCTGCGCGCCCGGATCCGCGACCGGCTCGCGTGACGGCCCGGCGGACACCCCTCTCCGTCTTCTCCGTCTTTGCCGTCTCTCCTCGACGGCACACCCCCCTCCCGCCTCGCGAGCGCACTCCCCGGCCTCCCCGACAATGGACGGGTGACCGGCCCGTCC
>NZ_JBPQTX010000184.1:0-13984 GCF_051386555.1 Streptomyces sp. URMC 126 | reverse complement strand
CTTCTTGGTGGTGCGGGTGCGCTTCGGCTTGGCCTCGGCCTCACCCTCCGCCTCGGCGACCGGCGCGGCGGCGGCCTTCTTGCGGGTCCGCTTGGGCTTGGCCTCGGCCTCGCCCTCGGCGGCGGGAGCGGCGGCGGTCTTCTTGGTGGTGCGGGTGCGCTTCGGCTTGGCCTCGGCCTCACCCTCCGCCTCGGCGACCGGCGCGGCGGCGGCCTTCTTGCGGGTCCGCTTGGGCTTGGTCTCCGCCTCGCCCTCGGCCACCGGCTCGGCGGCGGCCTTCTTGGTGGTGCGGGTCCGCTTCGGCTTGGCCTCGGCCTCGCTCTCGGCGGCGGGAGCGGCGGCGGTCTTCTTGGTGGTGCGGGTGCGCTTCGGCTTCGCCTCGGCCTCACCCTCCGCCTCGGTCACCGGCGCGGCGGCGGCCTTCTTGGCCGTCCGGGTCCGCTTCGGCTTGACCGGCTCCTCCGCCACGGCCGGCTTCTCCGCCACGGCCGGCTTCTCCGCCACGGCGGACTTCTCCGCCACGGCGGACTTCTCCGCCACGGCGGACTTCTCCGCCACGGCGGCCGGGGCCGCCGGAGCTTCCGCTTCCAGGGTGGTCACGGCGCGCTTGGCGACCCGCCGCGTCCGCTTCGCCGGCGCGGCCGGCTCCGCCTCGACGGCCGGCGCGGCGGCCTCGACGACCGTCTCGGCCGCCGGAGCGGCCTCCGCGCCGAGCGTGGTGACGGCCCGCGTGGCGATGCGCCGCGTGCGCCTCGCCGGGGCGGCCGGGGAGACCGGCGCGGTGGCGACCGGCTCGGCCGGCTGCTCGGGCGCCGGAGCGGTCTCCGTACCGAGGGTGGCGACCGCGCGCGTGGCGACCCGGCGGGCGCGCTTCACGGGCGCGGCCTCGGCCACCGGCGCGGTGGCGGCCGGCTCGGCGGGACGCTCCTCCCGCGCCGGGGCTGCGGTCGCGGGCTCGGCCGTCTTCGCGGCGCGCTTGCCCGTCCGCTTCACCGGCTCGGCGGCCGGCGCCCCGGCTGCGGCGGAGGAGTCCTTGGCCTTCAGCTCGGCGGCGGCCCGGGCCGCCGCCTGAACGCGCAGGAGCGCGGTCTCGACGGTCTCGAAGTCGCCTTCCGGTACGGCCGTGGCCGGCGCCGCGTAGCGCGGACGCGCGGTGCGGCCGTCCCTCGTCGGCACAGCCTGCGACGGCAGCGACGCGCCCGCCTGGCGGGGGGCCGCGGCCCGGGCACGGCGGCGCGGACGGGCCGCGGCCTCCGGCTCGGGGGCCGGTGCCGTGGTCACGGACGCCTTCGGGGCCTGCGCGACGGAAGCGGCGGACGTGGCGGAGACGACAGGAGCGGCGGACGCGGTCTCGGCCTTGGCAGCCTGGCGGGTCCTGGTCACGGACGCCTCCGGCGCGGCAGCCTCCTCACGGGCCGCGGAGACGGCCGGAGCGGAGGAAGCCTCGGCCACCGGGGCGGACGCCACCGGAGCCGACGCGGACGGAGCGGCCTGCGGTGCCGACACCGAGGCCGAGCCCGACCCGCCGGTGCGGGTACGGCGGCGACGGCGCGGACGGGCCGGCGTCTCGGGAGCCGTCGTGGCCGGACGCGCCACGGGGGCGCTCTCCGTCACGGCCGTCTCCGCGGCCTCCGGCGTCGCCGTGGCGGCGGTGACGGCAGTGGTCCGCGCGGCGGCGTCCGGCGTCGCGCCCGAGCGCGTCCGGCGGCGCTGCCGCGGCGTACGGGTGCGTTCGGTGCGCTCGGCGGCGGCCTCCCGGCCGTCCCGGCCGTCCTTGGGGCCGCGGCCCCGGCCGGCGCCGCGTCCGCCGGTCTCGCCCAGGTCCTCGATCTCCTCGGCGGCGAGCCCGGCGAGGGTCCGCTGCGAGCGGGGCAGGATGCCCTTCGTGCCGGCCGGGATGCCCAGCGCCTCGTAGAGGTGCGGCGACGTGGAGTAGGTCTCCTCCGGCTCGTCGAAGGGCAGTTCCAGCGCCTTGTTGATGAGCTTCCAGCGCGGGACGTCGTCCCAGTCGACCAGCGTGACGGCCGTACCCGACTTGCCCGCCCGGCCGGTGCGGCCGGTGCGGTGCAGGTAGGTCTTCTCGTCCTCGGGCGTCTGGTAGTTGACGACGTGGGTGACGTTGTCGACGTCGATGCCGCGCGCGGCGACGTCGGTGCAGACCAGCACGTCGACCTTGCCGTTGCGGAACGCGCGCAGCGCCTGCTCGCGCGCGCCCTGGCCGAGGTCGCCGTGGACCGCGCCGGCGGCGAAGCCGCGGCGGATGAGCTGCTCGGAGATGTCGGCGGCCGTCCGCTTCGTTCGGCAGAAGATCATCGCGCGGTCGCGGCCCTCCGCCTGGAGGATGCGGGCGACGATCTCCGGCTTGTCCATGTTGTGGGCGCGGAAGACGTGCTGCGTGATGTTGGCGTGCGTCTGGCGGCCGTCGTCGTCCGGCGAGGTGGCGCGGATGTGCGTGGGCTGCGACATGTAGCGGCGGGCCAGCGAGATGACCGCGCCCGGCATGGTCGCCGAGAACAGCATGGTCTGCCGCTTGGCCGGCAGCATGGTGATGATGCGCTCGACGTCGGGCAGGAAGCCCAGGTCGAGCATCTCGTCGGCCTCGTCCAGCACCAGCGCCTTGACGTGGCTCAGGTCCAGCTTCTTCTGCCCGGCGAGGTCGAGCAGCCGGCCCGGGGTGCCGACGACGACGTCGCAGCCGGCCTTGAGCGCCTCGACCTGCGGCTCGTACGCCCGGCCGCCGTAGATCGCCTGGACGCGCACGTTGCGCACCTTGCCGGCGGTGAGCAGGTCGTTGGTGACCTGCTGGCAGAGCTCACGGGTGGGGACGACGACCAGGGCCTGCGGGGCGTCCGTCAGCTGCTCGGGCTTCGCGCGGCCCGCCTCGACGTCGGCGGGGACGACGACGCGCTCCAGCAGGGGGAGGCCGAAGCCGAGGGTCTTGCCCGTGCCGGTCTTGGCCTGGCCGATGACGTCGGAGCCCGAGAGGGCGACCGGGAGCGTCATCTCCTGGATCGGGAAGGGGTGGAGGATGCCGACGGCGTCGAGCGCCTCGGCCGTCTCGGGGAGGATTCCGAGTTCTCGGAACGTGGTCTTCTGCGTGTCAGGGGTATTCAGGGTGCTGCCTCTTCTGTGAGACGCGGCACGGGGCGGCGAAGGGGGTCGTACGAGGAGTCCGTACGTACCGCGCCGTCGTACTCGTTCCGGCGGGAGCCGGATGGCGCGGGACCACTGCCTTCGCGCGAGCACACGTGCTGCGAGCGGATCCCTCCTGGTATGCGGACGACTCGTCCACACCGCGCGGAGGGCGGTCGGTCGGGTGGAAGCCGATCGGGCCACCGACCGGGCATCCGCTGGCGCTCCGAGGACTCACTCCCGGAGGAACCTGCATGGAGACGGCCAGTCGAACACGCGCCTTGCTCGGCGTACTCGGCGGGCCGTATAGCACTCTACCCCGGAACGGCGCATCCGCGCCCGGGCCATTCGTCCCTGACCTTGTGGACACCTGGCTGACCAGGGGCTTCCCTCCCCGCCGCAGCGGGCTAAGGTTCCGTTCATGGAGACGTCCGACAAGGCCGCAGCGGCCACAGAGCCCGCCGAGGAACTCACCGGAATCGCCGCCCAGGACTGGGCGCGGGCATCCGCCGACCCCCGCTACCGCGCCGCGGTCGTGGACCTGCTCGGCGCGCTCGCCTACGGCGAGCTGGCCGCCTTCGAGCGGCTGGCGGAGGACGCCAAGCTGGCGCCGACGCTGGGCGACAAGGCGGAGCTGGCCAAGATGGCCGCCGCCGAGTTCCAGCACTTCCAGCGGCTGCGGGACCGGCTCGCGGCGATCGACGTCGAGCCGACCGCGGCGATGGAGCCCTTCGCCGCCGCGCTGGACGAGTTCCACGGCCAGACGGCTCCCTCCGACTGGCTGGAGGGCCTGGTCAAGGCGTATGTGGGCGACTCGATCGCCAGTGACTTCTACCGGGAGGTGGCGGTCCGGCTGGACTCCGACACCCGGGCGCTGGTGCTCGCCGTCCTCGACGACACCGGGCACGCCACGTTCGCGGTCGAGAAGGTGCGGGCCGCGATCGAGGCCGAGCCGCGCGTCGGCGGCCGGCTGGCGCTGTGGGCGCGCCGGCTGATGGGCGAGGCGCTGTCGCAGGCGCAGCGGGTCGTCGCCGACCGTGACGCCCTGTCCACGATGCTGGTGGGCGGCGTGGCCGACGGCTTCGACCTCGCGGAGGTGGGGAAGATGTTCTCCCGCATCACCGAGGCGCACACCAAGCGGATGGCCGCGCTGGGGCTGGCCGCGTAGGCGAGGCGGTCGGCACACGGCGCACCGTCCCGTGACACCGGGGGCTCCGTCCGGCGGCCCGGCTCAGGCCGTGGCTGACCGGCGGGGCGGCCCGGCGGGACGCAGCAGCAGGGACAGCAGCGCGACCGCCACCACGAGCGAGGCCGCCAGGATCGCGAGGGCGTGACCGGGACCCAGCACCGAGCGGGCCAGCAGGCCGCCGAACAGGCCGGCCACCGGTCCGGTGCCCAGCGTCAGCGTGCGGGAGCGGAACCGGCCGAACCGGGCCGGCAGCCAGCGCAGGGCTCCGAAGGAGACGGCGAGGCCGATCAGGACCGAGCCGAGCGCTTCCCAGAGGATCATCGTCGCTTCCCTCCCGTGAGCCGATGAGCGGCAGGTGCAAATCGGTCGTAGCGGTCCTACCCCGGGGCCGCTCGCGGCAACCCTCGGGGCGGGGCTCCCATCGTTCTCCCCGGGAGTGCGGGCGGAGGCTCGCGACACGCCTCGCGCGGGGGACCGGCTCGCCTGGAGGGACGTGTTGGAGGGCCGCTCCGGAGGCTCGTTCGGGAAAGGGGCGCGCTGCGTAGGGCCGCACGGGAGGGCCGCTCCGGAAGGACGTGCCCCGGGTACGGCGACGGGCGGGGCCCCGGTGCCCGCGCACCGGAATCCCGCCCGTCGTCCGCCGAATCAGATGGTGGTGAAGCCGACCCGCCGCGTGGCGGGCTGGCCGATCTCCACATAGGCCAGCCGGTCGGACGGGACCAGGACCTTGCGGCCGTGCTCGTCCGTCAGGCTGAGCAGCTGTGCCTTTCCGGCCAGCGCGTCGGCCACCGCGCGCTCGACCTCCTCGGCGGACTGACCGCTCTCCAGAACGATCTCGCGGGGCGCGTGCTGCACGCCGATCTTGACCTCCACGGCTACTGTCCCTCCGAAGGTGTGCGTCCCCCACGGCGTAGCCCCAGGGGAGGGGTGCGCGGACGCGCCGCGCCGTACGGTCCACACATTAGCCCGGTGCGGGGGCGCGCCGGGCCCGCGCCCGCACGCTGGCAGCGAACACGCGGCCGGGAGGGCCGGCGGCCGGAGCGGTCAGTGCTCGTTCTTCGGGAACCCGGCGATGCCGCGCCACGCCAGCGACGTCAGCAACTGGACCGCCGTGCCGCGCGGGACCGTGCTGCCGCTGGAGAGCCAGTAGCGGGCCACCACCTGGGAGACGCCGCCGAGGCCGACGGCCAGCAGCATGGCCTCCTCCTTGGCGAGGCCGGTGTCCTCGGCGATGACCTCGCTGATGGCCTCGGCGCAGGCCAGCGAGACCCGGTCGACGCGCTCGCGCACCGCGGGCTCGTTGGTGAGGTCCGACTCGAAGACCAGCCGGAAGGCGCCGCCCTCGTCCTCGACGTAGGCGAAGTAGGCGTCCATGGTGGCCGCCACCCGCTGCTTGTTGTCGGACGTCGACGCCAGGGCCGTGCGCACGGCCTGGAGCAGGTTGTCGCAGTGCTGGTCCAGCAGGGCCAGGTAGAGGTCCAGCTTGCCGGGGAAGTGCTGGTAGAGCACCGGCTTGCTGACGCCCGCGCGCTCGGCGATGTCGTCCATGGCCGCGGCGTGGTAGCCCTGGGCCACGAACACTTCCTGGGCCGCGCCCAGGAGCTGGTTGCGTCGGGCTCGGCGCGGCAGGCGCGTGCCCCGCGGGCGCGCCTCGGTCTGCTCGATGGCTGTCACGCCGCCTCCCATGATTGTTCCCGCACGGTGTGCACCGCGCCCGCCATCGTACTTTTGGGTAACCGCGCCGTGCGTGGCCGGAGGGGAGAATTTCACCTGGCGGACGCTGTGGGAAGCCCACAAAAATCCGACAAATCCCACGTTCCACCGTCGGCGTGCGCCCCTCTTCGCGCGCGGACGCCGGCGGGCAGGGCTTTCCCGGGACCGTCCCGGGGCGCTCCCCGCGGACCCGCCGGCACCCGTGCCGGGCTCACCGGTAGTCGTCCTCGTCCAGTTCCACGACCCGGGCCTGCTCCGCGCGGTCCGCCTCGTCGGCCGTCCCGGGGTCGATCCCGGTCAGCGGCTCGTCGCGCACCGGCGCGAGGTCGGCGAGCTGTTCGGCGGCGTCCGCCTCGGGCGCCTCCACGCCGATCTCGGTCGCCACGGCGGCGCCCTCGGTGTCGTCCAGGTCCTCGAAGGTGTCCGGGTCGGTCGGGTCGACAGGCATGCGGAAGATCTCCTTCGTCCTCGTCCTCCGGGCGCTCCGCCCGGTCCGGCCTTGGCCGGCGTACCGGAACTCCTTCCCATGGGAGCCGCCACGAGTCCTCGCGCGGCCCACCTCGTCCGGAGGCCCGCCCTCGGGTCCCTTTCCTCCGAGCGTAGGAGACGCGGTCGCCCACCGCCAGGCGATCTGTGACGGCTGCCACAGGCGATTCCGGCGTGATGCTCTCGTAACATTGCCCGCATGTCGGAGACCGAGTCGCCGGTGGCACTGGGTGCCCCCGCCGTTCCCGTGGTGCCGCCCACACCCCTTTCGCCGCAGCTCGGCGCGGGGGAGCGGGTGCGCACGGTGACCCTGCCCGGAGCGACGCTGGCGGTGCGCTCCCGGCCGCCCGCCGCCTCGGACGGGCCGGCTCCGCCACCCGCGCTCTTCGTCCACGGCCTCGGCGGCTCCTCGCGGAACTGGACCCCGCTGATGGCCCGGCTCGCGGACGTCGTCGACGGAGAGGCCCTGGACCTCCCCGGCTTCGGCGACTCGCCGCCGCCCGACGACGGCGACCACTCCGTCACCGCCTGCGCCCGGGTGGTCATCTGCTATCTGGACACGGAGGGCCGCGGCCCCGTCCACCTGTTCGGCAACTCCCTGGGCGGCGCGGTCGTCACCCGCGTCGCGGCGGTCCGGCCCGATCTCGTCCGCACCCTCACGCTCGTCTCGCCCGCCCTGCCGGAGCTGCGCCCGCAGCGCACGGCGCTCCCCACCGGGATGCTGGCGGTGCCCGGCGCCGCCGCCCTCTTCGCCCGGCTGACGAAGGACTGGACGCCCGAACGCCGCACCCGGGAACTGCTCGCCCTCTGCTACGGGGACCCCGGCCGGGTGACCCCCGAGGGATTCGCCCTCGCCGTCGAGGAGTACGAGCGCCGGCTGGAGCTCCCCTACTTCTGGGACGTGATGGCGCGGTCCGCGCGTGGCGTCGTCGACGCGTACACCCTCGGCGGGCAGCATTCGCTGTGGCGTCAGGCCGAGCGCGTGCTTGCCCCTACCCTGCTGGTGTACGGAACGCGCGACCAGCTCGTCTCGTACCGCATGGCCCGCCGGGCGAGCGGGGCGTTCCGCGACTCGCGGCTGCTGACGCTGCTGGGCACCGGCCATGTGGCGATGATGGAGGATCCGGACGCGGTGGCCCGTGCCTTCCGCGAACTCCTCGCGGACACCGTCACGACGTCGGAACGGAGCGCCACGCCCCGTGGGTAAACACAGCGCACGTGCCCCCCAGGCCCCCCGGGGGCGTACGGAGGAGGCGCCGGAGATCCCCGGCGCCCGGGAGACCGTCCGGACCGCCGAGCGGCCCCTCCTCGCGGAGGACGACAGAGCGTCCGGCCCGCCGGAGCCCGCCGTACGGTCCGCCCCGCGGGGTCCGGCCATCGGCTGGGGTGTCATCGGGCGGCAGGGCGGCCGGACGGGACAGTCGGGGCCGTCCGGCTCGTCGGGCCCGTCGGGGGCGTCACGGCCGGACCGTCCGTCCCGCCCCCGGCCGTCGGCGGGGCGGGTGCCCGAGCCGCGCCGGGCGGGCGGCGGACGCGGGGACGCGCCCTCCGGCGGCGCGCACCGGGCCGCGGGCGGCAGGGGCCGCGCGGTCACCGGGGTGGCGGCGGCGGTGGTGACGGCCGTGCTGGCCGTCGTCGTGGCGGGGCAGGTCGAGGACGGCACGGAGAGCCGGGCGCAGGCGCGGACGCCGGACGCGCGGCAGGGCGCGGGCAGCGCCGCCTCGCGGTCCGAGAGCCGCCCGACGCCCCGCGCTCCCGTGGCGCCGGTGACGTACGAGCAGAAGATGGCGAAGAAGTACCCCCTGGACCAGCGGGCGCCGGCCTCGGGTGAATTCATGACCGTCGGAGGGCACGACAAAGCCCCCGGTAAGGGTGAAGTTCTGCGGTATCGCGTTGACGTCGAGAAGGGGCTGCCGCTTGACGGCGAGCTCTTCGCCACGGCCGTGCACCGGACCCTGAACGACGGGCGCAGCTGGGGTCACGGCGGCGTCCGCACCTTCGAACGGGTCTCCTCCGGCCACGCGGACTTCGTGGTGACCCTGGCCGGCCCCACGACCACCGCCAAGTGGTGCGCCAAGTCGGATCTGGACATCACCGTGGACAACGTCTCCTGCGACTCCGCCGCCACCGACCGGGTGATGATCAACGCCTACCGGTGGGCGCAGGGCGCCGAGACGTACGGCGACCGGATGTACGAGTACCGGCAGATGCTCATCAACCACGAGGTCGGCCACCGGCTCGGTCACAACCACGAGTCCTGCGGCAAGGCGGGGGCCCTGGCGCCGGTGATGATGCAGCAGACGAAGTTCCTCACGACGGACGGCGTCACCTGCAAGCCGAACGCCTGGCCGTTCCCGGGGTGACGTGGACGGCCCACGGTGGCGGCCTGTGCGGACGGGTGCTGCCGTGGGGCGACGGATGATCATTTGCTCGAGTGGTGAGACGGTACGTCTCCCTTTGTGAGACACCTTTGCTCGTGGTCGAAAATTCGTCCAGTCTTCTGCGCATGCCGCACCACCACACCTCCGCGAGCGCCGCCTTCCGGCTGGCGCTGATCGGTGTGGCCGTGCACGCGGTCGCCGACGTCCACTGTCGCTGACACCGTCCCCTCTCCCCGCGCGACCTCCGCGCGACGCAGGCCGCGTCGTGCCCGCCGGGGGCGGTTCCGCGGCGCCGCGCGCCTTCTTCCACCGCCTTCCGCGGGTGCTCCGGCCCCGGGTCTCCACCTCCCGGTCCGCTCTCCGCTCGCACCTCCGTGAAAGGCACCCTCCGCCATGCGCCCATCCTCCGTACCCCGCCGCGTCGCCGCGGCCGCCCTCGCCGCGGCCGTCGTCACCGGGGCGGCCGCCTGCGGTCCCGAGAAGAAGGGCGAGGCCGCGGGCGCCGACGGGGCCGCCGGGGCGCCGCGCAAGGGCGGCACGCTGACCGTCCTCAACCGGCAGCCGCAGAAGCAGTTCGACCCCGCCCGGCTCTACACCTCCGGCGGCGGCAACGTCCCCTCCCTCGTCTTCCGTACGCTCACCACCCGCCACCGCGCGAACGGCGCCGAGGGCACCAAGGTCGTCCCCGACCTCGCCACCGACACGGGCAGGCCGAGCGACGACGCCAAGGTGTGGACGTTCACCCTGAAGGACGGGCTGACGTACGAGGACGGCTCGCCGATCACCAGCGCCGACGTCAAATACGGCGTCGAGCGCTCGTTCGCGGCCGAACTCTCCGGCGGTGGCCCCTACTTGCGGGACTGGCTGGTCGGCGGCGACCGCTACCAGGGCCCCTACAAGGCCGCGCCCGACGGGACGAAGGGGAAGGGCCTCGACTCCATCGAGACCCCGGACGACAAGACCATCGTCTTCCATCTCCGCAAGCCCGAGGGCGACTTCCCCTACCTGGCCACCTCCACCCAGTTCGCGCCCGTCCCCAAGGCCAAGGACACGGGCACCAAGTACGCCGAGCACCCGGTCTCGTCCGGCCCGTACAAGGTCGTGAAGAACACCAACGACGGGCAGCGGCTGCTGCTGGAGCGCAACCCCCACTGGTCCGAGGCGACCGACAAGGAGCGGCACGCCTACCCGGACACCATCGACGTCCAGGCCGGACTCGCACCGGCGGTGATCAACCAGCGGCTGTCGACCGGCTCGGGCGCCGACGCCGCCGCCGTCACCACCGACACCAACCTCGGCCCGGCCGAACTCGCCCGGGTGAGCGGCGACAGGAAGCTCGCGGACCGGGTCGGCACCGGGCACTTCGGCTATACGAACTACCTGGCGTTCAACCCCGAGGCCAAGCCCTTCGACGACCCCAAGGTCCGGCAGGCCGTCGCCTACGCCGTCAACCGGACGAGCGTCGTCAACGCGGCCGGCGGCTCCTCGCTCGCCGAGCCCGCCACCACCTTCCTGCCGAACCGGAAGTCGTTCGGGTACACCCCGAGCGACCCCTTCCCGGCCGGTGCCTCCGGCGACCCGGAGAAGGCCAAGGCCCTGCTGAAGGAGGCCGGACACGAGGACGGCCTGGAGATCACCCTCACCCACTCCACCGCCCAGGGCTCCGAGAGCGGCCCCGAAATCGCCACCGCCGTCCAGGAAGCCCTGGGCAAGGCCGGCATCAAGGTGAAGCTCGAAGGCCTGGAGGACAACGACTACGAGGACCGCACCCACGACGTCGACAGGCAGCCCGCCCTCTTCCTCGGCCACTGGGGAGCGGACTGGCCGTCCGGCGGCCCCTTCCTGGCGCCGGTTTTCGACGGCCGGCAGATCGTCAAGGACGGCTACAACTTCAACTCCGGCCGCCTGGACGACGCCAAGGTCAACGACGAGATCGACGCCATCAACAAGATCACGGACCACTCCGCCGCCGCCGCGCGCTGGGGCGCCCTGGACCGGACGATCGGCGAACGGGCGCTCACCGTCCCGCTGTTCCACCCCGTCTACAAGCGCCTCTTCGGCAACGACGTGAAGAACGTCGTCATCAGCGACTGGACCGGTGTCCTCGACGTCTCGCAGGTCGCGGTCAAGTGACGGACCTCCTCACCGCCGCCGCGTCGCCCGGGACGGCTTCCCCGGGCGACGCGGCCCGTACCGCCACCGGCGCCCGCCGGGTCCTGCGGCGGCTGCGCGCCCGCCGGGCCGCGCTGCCGGCCGCCGCCGTGCTGGCCCTGCTCGCTCTCCTCGCCCTCGCGGCGCCGCTGTTCGCCGCGCTGGAGGGCCAGGACGCCACCACGTACCACGACGACCTCGTCGACTCCGCGCGCGGCGGCGTGCCGCTCGGCTCGTTCGGCGGCATCAGCGCCGACCACTGGCTCGGCGTCGAACCCGGCACCGGGCGCGACATGTTCGTCCGGCTCCTCTACGGCGCCCGCGTCTCGCTGGCCGTCGCCGTCGGCGCCACGCTCGTGCAGATCGCCGTCGGCGTCGCCGTCGGGCTGACGGCCGCGCTCGGCAACCGGCTCGTCGACGGGATCCTCGGCCATCTCACCGATGTGATGGTGGCCCTGCCGCTGCTGGTGTTCGCCATCGCCCTGACGGCCGTCGTCCCCGCCGGCTTCCCCCGGCCCGCGCTGCTCGTCGTCGTGATCGGACTGATCGCCTGGGGGTCGCTGGCGCGCGTCGTCCGCGCCCAGGCGCTGGCCCTGAAGAAGCTCGACCACGTCGCCGCCGCCCGGCTGACCGGCGCGTCGGAGTGGCGGATCGCCCGGCGCGAACTGCTGCCCGCGCTGGCCGCCCCCGTGATCACCTACGCGGCGATCCTGCTGCCCGCCAACATGATCCTGGAAGCGGCCATGTCCTTCCTCGGCGTCGGCATCACCCCGCCGACCCCCTCGTGGGGGCAGATGCTGTCCTCCGCGCAGACCTGGTTCCGCGCCGACCCCCTCTACGTCGTCCTCCCCGCGTCGATGCTCTTCGTCACCACCTTCGCGTTCACCGTGCTCGGCGACGCCCTGCGCGGCGCGCTCGACCCCCGCGAGGCGTCCCGGCTGCGCGTCGGCCGGCGCGGACGCGCCTCCCGGACGGGCGGTGCCGCGTGACCGCGTACGTCCTGCGGCGCCTCGTCGGCGTCCTCGCCGTCCTCCTCGTGCTCTCCGCCGTCGTCTACGCCACCTTCTACCTCGCGCCCGGCGACCCGGCGCAGCTCGCCTGCGGCCCGCGCTGCGACCCCGCGCAGGTACGGCAGGTGCGCGAGCAACTCGGCCTCGACGCACCCGTGTACACCCAGTACTGGCACTTCCTGCAGGGCCTCGTCACCGGCCACGACTACTCCACCGGCACCGGCGTGCTGCACTGCGACGCCCCCTGCCTGGGGCTGTCGTACCAGAGCGACCAGCAGGTCACCGACCTCATCGCCCGCGGCCTGCCCGCCACCGCCTCCCTCGCCACCGGCGCCATGGTGCTGTGGCTGCTCATCGGCGTCGGCACCGGGCTGCTCTCCGTGGCGCGCCGCGGCGGGGCCGTCGAACGGCTGCTGACCTGGCTGACCCTGGCCGGGAGCGCGACGCCCGTCTTCATCACCGGGCTCGGGCTGCTGATGCTCTTCTGCGCCTACCTGGAGTGGCTGCCGTTCCCCTCCTACGTACCGCTGGGCGACGACCCCGAGCAGTGGGCCTGGAACATGCTGCTGCCCTGGCTCGCGCTCGCCCTGCTGGAGTCCGCCAAATACGCGCGGATGACGAGGAGTTCGATGCTGGAGACGCTGGCCGAGGACCACATCCGCACCTTCCGGGCCTTCGGCGTCGCCGAACGGGCGATCGTCGGGCGGCACGCGCTGCGCGGCGCGCTGGCGCCCGTGATCGCGCTCACGGCCGCCGACTTCGGCTCGATGTTCGGCAACGCGATGCTGACCGAGGCGATGTTCGGACTGCCGGGCATCGGCAAGCTGCTGGTGGACGCCACCAAGACGATCGACCTGCCGGTCGTCGTCGGTCTGGTGATGGTCACGGGCGCCGCTGTCGCGCTGGCCAATGTCGTGGCCGATCTCCTCTATGCCGTCGCCGACCGGAGGGTGGCTCTGCGATGAACGTGATGAACGTACCGGCATCTGCCACGCCGGCGTCCGACGCTCCCGAACCGTTGGCGGCCGAACCGCTGGTGGCCGTCGACCGGTTGTCCGTGGAGTTCCCGGGCGAGGCCGGGCCCGTGCGCGCGGTGCGCGAGCTGTCCTTCACGCTCCCGCCCGGCGGCGCGCTGGGCATCGTCGGCGAGTCCGGTTCCGGCAAGAGCACCGCCGCGTACGCGCTCCTCGGCCTGCACCACGGGACGGGCGCCCGGCTCACCGGCTCGGTCCGGGTCGCCGGGCAGGACGTCGCGGGGGCCGGCGAGGCGGAACTCCGGCGGCTTCGGGGCGCCACGGCCGCCATGGTCTTCCAGGACCCCCTCTCCTCCCTCGACCCCTACCAGGCCGTCGGCGACCAGATCGCCGAGGTGTACCGCGTCCACCACCGGGACGCCTCCCGCCGGGCCGCGCGGGCGCGGGCCGTGGAGACGCTCGACCGGGTGGGCATCCCCGACGCCGCCCGCCGCGCGCGCTCCCGGCCGCACGAGTTCAGCGGCGGGCAGCGGCAGCGCGCCCTGATCGCCATGGCCGTGGCCTGCGGGCCCCGGCTGCTGGTCGCCGACGAGCCGACGACCGCTCTCGACGTCACCGTCCAGGCGCAGATCCTCGCGCTGCTCCGGGAGCTGCGCGAGGAGACCGGCATGGGGCTCGTCCTCGTCACCCACGACCTGGGGGTGGCGGCGGGCAGCGTCGACGAACTGCTGGTGATGAAGGACGGGCGCGCGGTCGAGCACGGACCGGTGCGCGCCGTCCTGGACGCGCCGCGCGAGCCGTACACACGCGCCCTGCTGGACGCCGTACCGCGCGTGGATGTGCGGCGTGCGCCGGTTGTCGTGCCGGGGGTGTCGGCCGGATCGGGGGTCGCCACCGGGCCGGGCGGGGTGGATGGGTCCGGTGTGGCGGTCGTGGACGAGGGGGACG
>NZ_JBPQTX010000183.1:0-14033 GCF_051386555.1 Streptomyces sp. URMC 126 | reverse complement strand
GGCCGGGGTCGTCGGGAGGGGGCCGGTGCGGCTCATGGGGCCATTATCGCCCGGGGGCGGAACGGCCCACGGTGGGTTGGAGCCCCGAGGCGTACCCCGGGCGGCGTCGTGGTGGCTCCCCGCCCGGGTTACGGGCCGTCCAGGACGGCCGAGAGTCCAGTCCCCTCCCGGAGCTGCCCCCCCCGGCGCCTCAGCCCACCACCAGAGCGATCTTGCCCCGGCCGTGACCGGTCTCGATCGCGCGGTGGGCCTCGGCTGCCTGTGCCAGCGGGAAGACGCGGGAGATCTCGACGCGCAGCCGTCCCTCCTCCCAGAGGCCGGTCAGCGCGCTCAGCCGCTCGGTCGAACGCTGGGTGCGGAGAGCCCGGACGCCGAGTGCGGGGGCGCGCTCGAAGTCGACGATCGTGCCGATCCGGGCACGGTCCGCGACCAGTTCGAGCGACGCGTCGAGAGCCGCGCCGCCGGCCCCGTCGAGCGCCACGGTGACACCGTCCGGGGCCACCGCGCGCACCCGGTCCACCAGCCCGTCGCCGTACGCCACCGGGACCGCGCCCAGCGACCGCAGGTACTCGTGGTTACGGGGACTCGCGGTGCCCACGACGGTGGCGCCGTACGCGCGGGCCAACTGGACGGCGACCGTACCGACGCCCCCGGCCGCCGCGTGCACCAGGAAGGTATCGCCCGCGCCCACGCCGAGCGCTTCCAAGGCCGTGTGCGCCGTCTGCGCGGACGCGGAGAAGGCGCCCGCCACTTCCCACGGCATGCCGGCCGGTTTGGCGACGATCTGGTCGACCGGCACCACGACGTACTCGGCGTGGCACGCCATGAGGGCCCAGCCGAGCACTTCGGCGCCGGCCGGAAAGCCCGCCGCGCCCTCGCCGACCCGGGCCACCACGCCCGCGAAGTCGTTGCCGATCGTCAGGGGGAACTCCGGGGCGGCGGCGCCGGCATGGAACAGGCCCCGCCTGACCGCCCCGTCGACCGGCTGCACCCCGGCCGCCCGTACCCGCACCCGCACCTGCCCGGGGCCGGGCTCCGGGGTCGGGAGGTCGAGCAGTTCCACGACATCGGGGCCGCCGAACGCGTTGATCGCCGCTGCCTTCATGCGCTGTTCCCTCTTCTTCCACGGGTCTCTGAGGGCGCCTTCCGCCACTGGCGGTCATGCTGCAACCTCGACCGCGGTCGAGGTCAACTACTGTCCGCGGTCGCCGATGTGGCGTCATCCACCCTGCGCACGGAGCTCCGGCGGCGCCGGATCGGCGTACTGCCGGCCGTTCTCGGCTCGGCCCGGCGGAGACCGTCCGGACGGTCACCCTCCGTCCGGCCCTGGCGGGGGGCAGGGGAAGGAGGAGCGCCTACCCCTCGTCGCCCCGCATCGCCCGCTGGAGATGGCGGATCAGCGCGTTCGCCGCCGGGTTGGCGGAGCCGTTCTTGCGCCAGGCGAAAGCGATGGACCCGCGCATCGGCGGATCCGTGAGGGGGATTCCCCGCAACGTCGCCGGGCGGGCCGCCGCGAAAGGAGCGGGGAGGATGGCCACGCCGAGGCCCCGAACGGCGAGTTCCGCCAGGAGATTGGGATCGCTGGCCTCGAAGGCGATCCGCGGCGGGAATCCGGCCTCGGCGCACGCCTCCTCGACGGTCGCCCGCGCGCCCACGCTCTGGTGGAAGACGATGAGCGGTTCGTCGCGCAGTTCGGCGAGGCGCAGCCGGTCCCGGCCGGCGAGGGGGTGGCCGGGGCTGACGGCCGCGACGAGCGGTTCGTCGGCCACGGTCAGCGTCTCCACGCCCGGCGGCAGCGCCGTGGACGGGGAGACCGCCACGGCGTCGAAACGTCCCTCGCGCAACGCGGTGAGCAGGTGGTCCGACGTGGACTCGGAAAGGGTGATCTCGATCGCGGGGTGCTCGCCGTGGAAGTCCGCGAGCAGCCGCGGCAGGTCGTAGGCGGAGGCCGACGAGGTGACCATCCCGACCGAGACCCGCCCGCGCAGCAGTCCCGTGTGCTCGTCCACGGCCTGCCGCACCCCGGCCACCGCGGCGAGCGCGGCCTGTGCGTAGGGCAGGACCGCCGCGCCGACCTCGGTGAGCAGGACGGTGCGCCCGGTCCGGTCCAGCAGCCTCTGTTTCAGTTCCCTTTCCAATTGGCGAATTTGAGTGCTCACGCCGGGCTGTGCGACATGCAGTTTGGCCGCCGCTCTGGTGAAGCTTTTTTCCTCCGCCACGGCTACGAAGTACTCCAATTGCCTCATTTCCATAAGGATTCATTATACCAGTCAGAGGGGTCCGGTATTGGACTTATGGATAACCTCGCCGGAACATACGAGTGGGGTTCTTCCGGATCGTCGGCCCCACCGTGGCCGCACCCCGGATGACATGCGTTCGGGGCGCGCGGCACGGCCGTTGAGCCGTCGCCCCGCGCGGCACCCCGCCGGAATCACGTACGCCGCGACCGTGCGTCACACCGCCGCAACAGCGGATTCTGCTTGGGAGGAAAGCAAAGTGTCAGATGCCAACGACGCGGCACCGGGACAAGTGTCCCGGTTCAGTGTTCCGCTCCTGGGATTCGGCGTATTCGCGGTGGCCACAAACGAGTTCGTGCTGGCCGGCATGCTGCCGCACCTTGAGGAAACGCTGCACGTCTCGACGGCGGCCGCGGGCCAGGTGGTCACCGTCTATGCGCTGGCGTGTGCCCTCTTCGGCCCCATTTTCGCCACGGTGACGGCCGCTTGGTCGCGCCGCGTCGTGCTGCTGACCGCCGCGGGGGTCTATCTGGTGGGCACTGTCGGCGCCGCCGTCGCGCCCGACTACCCGCTGCTGCTGGTCGCCCAGGCGGTCGCGGCCGGCGGCACCGGGCTGTTCGTCCCCGTCGCCGCCTCGTCGGGAGCCTCGCTGGTGCCGCCGGAGCGCCGTGGCCGTGCCATCGCCACCGTGCTCACCGGCTTCACCGCCGCGACGGCCTTCGGCGCCCCGATCGGCACCGCGTTCGGCAGCCGATTCGGCTGGCGCGGCACCATGTGGTTCGTCGCGGGCCTGGCGGTCCTCGGCATCGTCGGTCTGGTGACCCTGGTACCGCGAACCATCCCGACACCACCGGCCGAGAGTCTCAGGAAGCGTTTCCTGCCGTTGGCCGACCCGCGTGTGCTGACGACGCTGGGCACCACGGCGCTCGCGTTCACGTCGGTGTACGTCCTCTACACCTACATCGCCGACATCTTCGACGGCGCCACCGGCGGGTCCGGCGGCAAGGTCGCCACCCTGATGTTCGTGCTCGGCGTGGTCTCCATCGTCGGCAGCTACCTCGCCGGCGTCGTGACCGACCGCATCGGCGGCCGCGGTGTCATGGCCATCTGCCTGATCTGGGTGGCCGTCTGCCTGGCGCTGGTGCAACTGGTCAGCGGCTCGTTCCCGGCGTCGGTCGGCTTCATCGCCGTCTTCGCGGTCGCCTGCTTCAGCATGAGCGCTCCGCAGCAGCACCGGCTGATCGGCCTGAACCCGCCGCTGGCCTCGGTGCTGATCTCGCTGCACGCCTCCATCCTGTACGTGGCCATCGCCCTCGCGGGCGCCATCGGCGGCGCGGGCCTGTCCGTCGGCGGCTCCGCCAGCCTCGGCTACATCGGCGCGGCCATCGCCCTCCTCGGCCTCGCCCTTTCCGAACTCGCCCACCGGCTGACCCGGCGCAAGACCGCCGCGGTCGCGACGGGCGCCCCCGAACCGGCGGAGGGAGCGGCGGCGACGTCCTGACCGGACTCCCGGCCCCACGAGGGCTTTCCGACCGTACGGCATGGACCCCCGCCTTCCGTACCGGGCGGCCCGGCCCTCCGCCGACCGCGGCCGGTGCGCGGTTCTCCCGAACCGCGCACCGGCCGCGCGTGTGTCGAGGCGGCAGGAGGCGGCAACGGCGGGTGCCGCCTCCTGGGGGGACCGGCTTACCGGCCGGCTCGCCCACGGAGCAGCAGCACGAACGCCGGGTCGCGCTGGGGATAGCGGGTCCAGGTCATGAAGAACGGCCCGCGCAGCGGGCCTTGCGGCGACCGCGCGGCCATGCCGCCGGAGAACCGCCTGCCCCGGAGGGACGGCTCGCGCTGCTGTCGGCGCGGGAAGGCGCCGAGGACGAGGAAGCCGGCGGCGAGCAGGGCGAAGCACCGCGGCGGCCAGTGCCGGAGTGCCCCTCGATGAGCGGGAAGACGCTCAGGACGACGGCCAGGGCGGACGGCGGTGTGCCGGTCGGGTCCGGCCGGGCGGCCTTCCGCACGGTCGACTCGGGGACGAATCCGTGTCCCAGGAGGAGCACGGCGAGGCCGACGGGTAGGTCGACGAGGCGGATCGGCCGCCAGGACAGCCCGAAGAATCGGACGCGGTGAGCAGGCCGCCCGTCACCGGGCCCAGGACATGAGCGGGCGATATGACGGCCCCGCGCGGACCGGGCACTTCGCCGCGGTCGCGCCCCGCGAAGGTGACCTGGAGGGTGGCCAGGACCTGCCGGATCATGATGGACACGCCCACGCCTTGGAGGGCGCCGGCGCCGATCCGCACGCCCGGCCCGGCAGCGAGACCGCACGGCGTCGAGCGCGGGGGAAGGTACCGCGGGGCTCCTGACGCACGGAGCCGGGGAGCCCTGCCGTCGGCCGCACCGGTGCCGGAAACACGGGTGGCGACTCTCAGGCGCACTCCCGCGCGAGCCGCGGTACGCCCGTTGTGAGCGTGCCGAAGCGGCCGGCGTGGAAGACCAGCGGATCCTCCCGGCCGGTCAGGGCGCCCTCCAGGGCCTCCGCGACCACGAGTTCGTGGTCTCCGGCCGGCTGGATGGTGGAGATCGCGCAGTCCAGCCAGCCCAGTCCGTCTCGCAGCACCGGGTGCCCCTTCCGGGTGAACACCCACTCCCCGCCCGCGAACCGGTCCGCCCCGCGGGTGCTGAACGCCCGGCACACCTCCTCGTGCCGCTCCCCGAGGATGGTCACGGCGAAGCCCCCGGTGGCCCGGACGGCCGGCCAGGTGGTCGAGGTCCGCGCGGCACACACGGCGATCAGTGGCGGTTCCAGCGAGACGGAGGTGAAGGAGTTGACGGCCATGCCCACCGGGCCGTGCGGCGTCCGCGCGGTGATCAGCACGACGCCGGTGGCGAACCGGCCGAGGATGTCACGAAAGGAGCGCTGCTCCAGCATCTGGTCTCCCGTTCGGTACGGCGGTCCCGGGGTGTGCCGGTCCGCCTGTGCACAGCGTCGGGCCGCGGCGACGCGCCGGCCGCCCCCGCGGGGGAGCGGCCCCGGGGCGGCGGCCCGGCGAGCCGTTACAGCAGGAAGCTGACGGCCCGCGGATCCTCGCCGAGCAGTACCCGGCCGTACATCTCCTCGGGGATACCGGCGCCGAAGCCCGCGTGACGGTTGGCCACGTGCACGTCCCGCCAGATCCTCTGGAGCGGATTGAACTCGGCGAAGGCCGAGGTCCCGTGGGCGGTGACCAGCAGGTCGACGGCCTCGCGGCACTGCCGGCTCGCGTAGGCCGAGTCGTTGCGGACACGGGTGCGGACCGGCACGTCGAGAGTTTCGGCGCGGCGCGCGTGCGCGTCGATGTCCTCGGTGAGCCGGTGGGCGTGGAACCGGGCGGTGTCGATCTTCGTTGCCGCTTCGGCGACGGTCGTCTGGAAGGTGACCGACTGGGCCTGGCTGGTGTAGACGGAGGCGTTGACGGAGCGCTTCGGCGCCTTCTCCAGGACGAGCTCCAGCGCCGCGCGCACCTCGCCGAGCTGTGCGCCGAGCAGCGAGGTGAGCAGCACGCCGGCGAAGTTGCTGCGGTAGAGGGTCTCCTCCGGGTGGCGGGGCGGCAATGTGCCGTCGAGGGCGGGCATCAGGGGGATCAGGCGGTGGTCGGGCACGGTCTTGCCGTCGACCACGATGGTGTTGCTGCCGGTACCGCGCAGGCCGGTGATGAACCAGGTGTCCTTGACGGTGGTGTCCCCGGCGGGGATCAGCGCGAGGAACGGTTCGGGCGCGGCGTCCCCGTCCTGTACCGGGACGACGACCACGGCCCAGTCGCAGTGCCCGGAGCCGGAGGCGTAGGGCCACTCGGCGGTGACCAGCGCGCCGCCCTCGACCCTGCGGGCGGGGGCGCCGGGCCCGAGGACCAGGGCCACACCGGCGTCGGGGTTCCGGCCCCAGACCTCCTCGCGGGCCTCGTCGGGGAAGAGGGCGGTGACGAAGTTGCCCGCGTTGAGGACGCCGGTGACCCAGGCGGCCGAACCGCAGCCGCGGCCGAGCTCGGTGACGACGTCCAGCAGCGTACGGGAGTCCGCCTCGTAGCCGCCGAAGCGCCGGGGGGTGAGGAGCCTGAAGAGTCCCGCGTCCCGGATCGCGTCGACGGTTCCGGAGCCGAGGCGCCGGTCGCGGTCTGCCCGTGGCGCGTCCTCCCACAGCCGGTCCCGCAGGGCCGCGGCCCTTGCGACGAGTTCGGCGCGGGACGGTGCGTCGTGCGAGGCGGCCGCGGCGGACGGGCTCTGGGTTGCCAAAGTCATGGGCGGTTGTCTCCTGTCGGACTGATCGGACTGGGGGCCGGCGACGGTGGAACGGCACGATCCGCCGCACGGCCGGCCGGCCGGACGGGACGGTCCTGGTGCGGTCACGCGCGGCCGGGGCGGACCGCCGGGACGACGCGGGCGGGGGCGCGGCCGCCGGCGGGAGGCCGGCCGCGGCGCGGCGCGCCGCGGGCGACGGCGGTACGGCGCGGCCGGCCCGAGCGCAAGCGGTGACGTCACGCCGGGAGAGCGCGAGGACGTTCATCTCCCACTTCCCCCGTCGGTCCCCGTTTCCGGGCCGAAGGTCCGTCCAGGGACCTAGGCCGATGGTTCGAGCTTCCCCTACCGAGAGGTGGAGTTCCAATACGAACGGCGTATGGGAGGCATAGGGAAATCGAATCGCCGTGGCGGATTCGACCGTGCGGTGCGAGGCTGTCGTCCGGACGACACGGAGCATTCACGTTGGAGTTCCCAAAGCGCATGGTTGCAGCCCGTGTTGGGGGAGGTTTAACCCGACGGTTCCGAACTCGACCGTTCGGAGGCCGCATTCGGGCGGCGGTGTCGCCCATGCGGAGGAAGTGGCGTCCCTTCCTTGCGAGTTGAGCCATCAGCGTGTCAAATGTTTCTCATGCGGCGCCCATTGAAAACCATTGCCTGGCGCCGCCGAGTGGGTCAGAATCAACCGAGCCGCCGGGCCCCGCAGGGCCGGCGGGCCGGCTAGGTGTATGCAGCAGGGGGCGGCGTCCGCGGTCTGGCTACGCGGGAGCGTGCTTCCGAACGGGGGAATCGCATGAGCACCACTTCGTGTCCGTTTTCGGCCGCACCGCCCGGCGGTGCGGTTCCACGCCCCGCCCGATGACCGGGCGGTGAGACCGCCGAACGAGTCTGCCGACGCGGGCCGGTCCGGCCGTTCCGGCCGCGACGCCCGCGGGAACGGCGGGATGCGTGGTGCCAGTGGCTCGCCGCTCCGTGCCGCCGGGCAGCTCCCGGCGGGCCCGACGGCCTCCATGTGATCCGTCCACCGGCCCACTCCACCCCGGGCCGCGCCGTCCGCCGGCGCGTACGGGACGTCGGCACGGCCGCCGTTCCGTGACGAGTGGTCGGACGGTGACGAGAGGCGTGCCCCGACCCGACGCCACGACGACGGAAACCACACCCTTACCCCCACACCCCCACACACCCCTACGCCCGTACTCCATCCGCCATCCAAGGAGGGGACCATGTCCGAGTCCGTGCGGTCGCGAGGATTCGCCGACGACGCCGAGCTGCGGCGCATCAACCGCGCCACGGTCGAGACGTACATGAACACCAAGGGCCAGGACCGGCTGAAGCGGCACGAGCTCTTCACCGAGGACGGCGGCGGCGGTCTGTGGACCACCGACACCGGGGCCCCGATCGCCGTCAACGGCCGTGACCGCCTCGCCGAGCACGCCGTCTGGTCTCTCCGCTGCTTCCCCGACTGGGAGTGGTACAACATCAAGATATTCGAGACCGACGACCCCAACCACTTCTGGGTCGAGTGCGACGGGCACGGGAAGATCCGGTTCGAGGGATACCCCGAGGGCTACTACGAGAACCACTTCCTGCACTCCTTCGAGCTGGAGAACGGGAAGATCAAGCAGAACCGCGAATTCATGAACCCGTTCCAGCAGCTTCGCGCCCTGGGCATCCCGGTCCCGGAGATCAAGCGCGAGGGCATCCCCACCTGACACCCGCCCGGCGTCCCCGCCCGGCGTCCCGGGGCCGGAGCCGAACTGGCCGGCCGGCCACCCCCCTCAACCCGATCCACCGCTCTCCCACCGCCGGATTGGAGTTCGAGTACGTGATCAAGAACGATGTCTTAGCGGACATACGGACGCGCGACGCCCTTCAACAGCCCGCCTGGGGCGATCTCCTCCAGGTCAACCGGGTACGGGACGCCCTGGCCGCCCGCCCGCCCCTGGTCCGGGCCGCCGACGTCACCACCCTCCGCGGGTTCCTGGCCCACGTCGCGGCCGGCCGGGCACTGATCGTTCAGGCCGGTGACTGCGCCGAGGATCCCCAGGAGTGCACCGCCGCCCACGTCGCCCGCAAAGCGGCCCTGCTGGACCTCCTCGCGGGTGCCCTGCGCCTGGCCGCACACAAGCCCGTCATCCGCGTCGGGCGCATCGCGGGCCAGTTCGCCAAGCCGCGGTCCCGGCCCACCGAGATCGTCGACGGTGTCGAACTCCCGGTGTTCCGCGGCCATATGGTCAACGGTCCGGAGGCCGACGCCGACAGCCGGTGGCCCGACCCGCTGCGCATCCTCACCGGGCACATGGCCGCCGGTGACATCATGGAACACCTCGGCTGGCGCGAGCGCGCCGCCGGCCGCGACGTCATCGAGCCGGTCGTGTGGACCAGCCACGAGGCGCTGCTGCTCGACTACGAGGTGCCGATGCTGCGCACCGACGACCAGGGCCGGCTCTACCTGGGCTCCACCCACTTCCCCTGGATCGGCGAGCGCACCCGGCAGGTGGAGGGCGCCCATGTCGCGCTGCTCGCGGAGGTGAGCAACCCGGTGGCGTGCAAGGTCGGTCCCGCCATGACCCCGGGGGAACTCCTCGCCCTCTGCGAGCGGCTCGACCCCTACCGCGAGCCCGGCCGGCTCACCCTCATCGCCCGGATGGGCGCCGACAACGTCACCGAGCGGCTGCCCGCCCTGGTCGGGGCCGTCCGGGGTGCGGGCCACCCGGTCATCTGGCTGACCGACCCGATGCACGGCAACACCGTCTCCGCGCCCGGTGGTCGCAAGACCCGCCTCGTGCCGACCGTCACCCGGGAAGTCGCGCGCTTCCTGGAGGCCGTCACCGACGCCGGTGGCACCGCCGGCGGACTGCACCTGGAGACCACCCCCGACGACGTGACCGAGTGCGCCGCCGACGAGTCCGGGCTGGCCGGCGTCGGTGAGCGGTACACGTCCTGCTGCGACCCGCGGCTCAACCCGTGGCAGGCCGTCAGCGTCGTCTCCTCCTGGACGGCCGCCTGACGCGCCGGCCCGACGGGCTCGTACCCATGTGACGCCGGAGCACGCCGGCGCGCTCCGGACCACAGCAAGGATCTCGAAAGCAGGGCCATGTCCGGCATACCACCGATCAGTCCGTATCCGCTGCCCACCGCGGGCGACCTGCCCCCCGACACCGTCGGCCGGAGCGTCGACTGGACCCCCGACGCCGACCGCGCCGTCCTCCTCGTCCACGACATGCAGCGCTACTTCCTCAAGCCGTTCCCGGAGAGCGTCCGCGCACCACTGGTCCGCAACGCCGCCGCGCTGCGGGACCGTTGCGCCGGCCGCGGCGTCCCGGTCGCCTACACGGCCCAGCCGGGCGGGATGACCGACGAACAGCGGGGCCTGCTCAAGGACTTCTGGGGCCCCGGTATGCGCCCGGAGCCCGCCGACCGGCTCGTGGTGGACGAACTGGCACCGGCCGACGGCGACTGGGAGTTCACCAAGTGGCGCTACAGCGCCTTCTTCCGGTCGGACCTGCTGGAGAGGATGCGCGCGAACGGCCGCGACCAGTTGATCCTCTGCGGCGTCTACGCCCACGTCGGCGTGCTGATGACCGCGGTGGACGCGTACACCCGTGACATCCGTCCGTTCCTCGTCGCCGACGCCGTGGCGGACTTCTCCCAGGAGTACCACCACATGGCCCTGAGGTACGCGGCCGAGCGCTGCGCCCGGGTCGTCACCGCGAAGGAGGTCTTCGCATGAGCGACCGTCCCGGAACCGGGGATCTCCTCGGCCGCGTGCTCGGCACGACCGGCCCCCGCCCGGCCGCCTTCGCCCTGCTCCACCGTCCCGAGGCCGCCGGCGCCGATGTCCTGGACGTTCTGGTGGGCGAGGTGTCGCACCCCGCCACCCTGGACGGGATCCCGCTGCCGGACGGTCCGGCCGGCGGGGGAGCCCGACACGAAGTGCTCACGGTCATCCCGTACCGGCAGATCGCCGAGCGCGGCTACCACTGCGCCGACGACGGGGCGCCGCTGATCGCGATGACGGTCACCGGCCAGGAGCGGGTGCCCGTCGCCGAGCTCGACCGCGTCCCCCTCGTGCCCACGCGGCCCGTGGGCGGGCACTTCGACCTCGACGACGACGCCTACGCGGAGGTCGTCTCCCGGGTCGTCAAGGAGGTGATCGGTACGGGTGAAGGCGCCAATTTCGTGATGAAACGTTCCTTCATCGCGGACATCAGCGACTACGGGCCGCACAGCGCACCGGCCTTCTTCCGCCGCCTGCTCCGGCGGGAATCGGGCGCCTACTGGACGTTCCTCGTCCACACCGGCGACCGCACCTTCGTCGGCGCCTCGCCCGAACGGCACGTCAGTCTCGACCGCGGCACGGCCGTGATGAACCCGATCAGCGGCACCTACCGCTACCCGGCCTCGGGCCCCAGCCTGCCCGAGGTGATGGCGTTCCTCGCCGACCCCAAGGAGACCGACGAGCTCTTCATGGTCGTGGACGAGGAACTGAAGATGATGGCCCGTGTCTGCGAGTCGGGCGGCCGGGTGGTCGGTCCGCACCTCAAGGAGATGGCCCGCCTCGCCCATACCGAGTACTTCATCGAGGGGCGCACCACCCGCGACGTCCGCGAGATCCTGCGCGAGACCATGTTCGCCCCCACCGTCACCGGCAGCCCGCTGGAGAGCGCCTGCCGCGTCATCGACCGGTACGAACCCGCCGGGCGCGGCTACTACAGCGGCGTCGTGGCCCTCATCGGCCGGGACGAGGACGGCGGCCGGGCGATGGATTCGGCCATTCTCATCCGCACCGCGGAGATCGACGCCACCGGCCGGGTCACCATCGGCGTCGGCGCCACCGTCGTGCGCCACTCCGACCCGGCCTCCGAGGCGGCCGAGACCCGGGCCAAGGCCGCCGGCCTCGTCGCCGCCCTGGAATCCGGCGGCGACCGGCGACTGGGCAGCCATCCCGAGGTCAAGGCCGCCCTGGCCCGGCGCAACGAGACCCTCGCGGACTTCTGGCTGCGCGACCTCGACGGCCGCGCGGGCGCCCTGCCCGGGCTCGACGGACGCCGGGTGCTGGTGGTGGACGCGGAGGACACCTTCACCTCGATGATCGGCCACCAACTACGCTCTCTGGGACCGGAGGTGACGGTCCGCAGGTTCGACGAGGCGTATTCCCTCGACGGCCACGACCTGATCGTGATGGGCCCCGGGCCCGGCGATCCGCGGGAGACGGACCAGCCCAAGATGGCCCACCTGCACGCCACGGTGCGCACCCTGCTCGCCGAGCACCGCCCGTTCCTCGCCGTGTGCCTCAGCCACCAGGTGCTCAGCCTCCGGCTGGGCTTCGGGCTGCGTCGGCGCGAGGTGCCCAACCAGGGGGTGCAGAAGGAGATCGACCTGTTCGGCCGCGCGGAGCGCGTCGGCTTCTACAACACCTTCGCCGCCCACAGCGACCGCGACGAGGTCGAGGTGGACGGCGTGGGCACCGTCCGGGTCAGCCGCGACCCGGACACCGGGGAGGTGCACGCCCTGCGCGGCCCGCACTTCGCCTCCATGCAGTTCCACGCCGAGTCGGTGCTCACCCAGGACGGGCCGCGGATCGTCGCCGCCGCGGTGCGACAGGTCTTGGGTGTCCTGGAGATGGAGACCGGGGCCGTCGGCTGAGCCGGTCCGGGCATGGCCCCCGGCCGGTGTCCCGGGGCGCGGACCGGCCTCCGGCGCGACGGGAGCGGCCGGTCCGCCGCCGGTGCGCCGCCGGTGCGCCGGGGACGCCCGCGCCGTTCAGCCGACACACCCGCCGTATCCGTCAGACCGTTCGTACCCGCCGTACCCGCCGTATCCGTCTCACAGTTCTCACCGCCGGTCCGCCGGTCCGCCGGTCCGCCGGTCCGCCGGTCCGCCGGTCCGCCGGTCCGCCGGTCCGCCGGTCCGCAGGCCCGTCCACCCCGCACCGCTTGGAGCAGCACATGCCTTCTTCCTACGTCGTCGTCGACGCCTTCGCGACGCAGCCGCTCAAGGGCAACCCCGTCGCCGTCTTCTTCGACAGCGACGGCCTCTCCGCGGAGCGCATGCAGCGCATCGCCCGCGAGATGAACCTCTCCGAGACGACCTTCGTACTGAAGCCCAAGCAGGACGGCGACCACCACGTCCGGGTCTTCACCCCCGTCAACGAACTTCCCTTCGCCGGACACCCGCTGCTGGGCACCGCCGTCGCGCTCGGCCGCCGTACCGAGGCCGACAGACTGCGGCTGGAGACGGCCATGGGCATCATCCCGTTCGAGCTGGAGCGGGAGGGCGGCGAGGTGACCGCCGCGTGGATGCGGCAGCCGATCCCGACCTGGGAGCCTTTCGACCGCACCGAGGAACTTCTCGCCGCCCTGGGCGTACGCGAGTCCGCGCTGCCGGTGGAGATCTACCGCAACGGCCCCCGGCACGTCCTCGTCGCCTTGGAGAGCGTCGAGGCCCTTTCCGCCCTCCACCCCGACCACCGCGCCCTCGGCGCCTTCGAGGACATGGCGGCCAACTGCTTCGCCGGCTCCGGCACCGAGTGGCGCAACCGGATGTTCTCGCCCGCCTACGGCGTCGTCGAGGACGCCGCGACCGGTTCCGCCGCCGGGCCGATCGCCCTCCACCTGGCCCGCCACGGCCTGATCCCGTACGGGCGGCGCATCACCATCACGCAGGGCGTCGAGATGGGCCGCCCCTCGCCGATGCACGCGCTCGTCCACGGCACGGGTAATGCGGTCGAATCCGTCGAGGTGGGGGGCAACGGGGTCCTCGCCATCGAGGGCACGCTCCACGTGTGACCGGCCCGGTGCGCCGACCGAACACCCTCCCGACCGCTGGAGTCACCCATGAGCAACCTCGCGAGCACGAGGTCGGAATCCATGACCGGGACCATCGACGTCGACTTCCCGGAGTTCGCCGACCCGCCGGCGGAGCCGTACGGCCTGCTGCGGCGCTGGATCGAGAACGCGAAGGAGAACGCGGTCCGCGAGCCCCTGGCGCTCGCCCTGGCCACCGCGGACGAGCGCGGCCGCTCCTCGTCCCGGATCGTGGTCCTCGGCGCCGTGACCGACCGGGGACTCCACTTCACCTCCCACAGCACCAGCCGGAAGGGGCGTGACCTGGCCGTCAACCCCTGGGCGTCCGGCGTCCTCTACTGGCGGGAGACCAGCCGGCAGATCATCGTCGGCGGCCCGGTGCGGAAGCTGCCCGACGAGGAGGCCGACGCCCTCTGGCACGCCCGCCCGGTCTTCACCCACGCCATGTCCTCGGCCGCCCGCCAGAGCGCGCCGTTCGAGGACCACGCCCACGTCGAGGCGGTGCGCGCGGAGGCCCGCCGGCTCGCCGGGCTCGGCCGCCCGCTGCCGCGCCCCGCCTCGTACTCCGTCTACCGGCTGGAGCCGGAACTCCTGGAGTTCTGGGCCAACGGCACCGACCGGCTCCACGAGCGGCTGCGCTACGACCGCTCGGAGGACGGCTGGACCGCCGGCCGTCTCCAGCCCTGAGCGCCGGCCACCGAGCGCCCCCTCCCGCCCGACAC
>NZ_JBPQTX010000182.1:0-14131 GCF_051386555.1 Streptomyces sp. URMC 126 | reverse complement strand
CGAAGCCGCGACAAGCGGGGTCTGGGGCGGCACCCCCAGGAATCGGCGAAGGGGCGGGACCGGGGCACACCCCACCGTCCAGGCACACTGGACGCATGACGCGAAAACTCCTCCCGCTCGCCATCGCCGCCTGGGCCGTCCTGGAGATCTGGCTCCTGATCCTCGTCGCGGACGCCGCCGGCGGCCTCGCCGTCTTCGGGCTGCTGGCCGGAGGAGTCGTCCTCGGCGGGTATGTGATCAAGCGGGCCGGAAGGCGCGCCTGGCAGCGGCTGACGCGCTCGATGCAGGCCGCGGGAGCGGGAAGCGCCGCGCCGGAGGCGGAAGGCGGCGGCAACGGCCTCACCATGCTCGGCGGCCTGCTGCTGATGGTCCCGGGCCTGCTGTCGGACGCCGCCGGCCTGCTGTGCCTCTTCCCGCCCACCCGCGCCCTGATCCGGAAGACGGCCGTCCGCCGGATCGAGCGCGCGGGCGCGGCGAGCCCGCTGGGGGACGCCGTGCGGCAGGCGCGGATGCACCAGCCCGACGGCAAGGTCGTCCAGGGCGAGGTCATCCGGGACGACGAGCGTCCCACCCCCCGAGCGGACGACCCGCAGCTCCCCCGCTGAGCGGGTGCGGACACCCGGGCATGCCACAGACACACAAGGGCCCGGCCACCGCTTCATCGCGGTGGCGGGGCCCTCGTGGCGTGCGGTGCGGCCGTCAGGCCGACTTGCGGGTGTCCCGCGGGTGCACGGCGATGTTCATGGCGCCGGAGCGCAGGACCGCCAGCCTCTCGGCCAGCACCTCCTCCAGCTCCTCGCGGGTGCGCCGCTCCATGAGCATGTCCCAGTGCGTGCGCGCGGGCTTGCCCTTCTTCTCCTCGGGTCCGTCGCCGTCCACCAGGAGTGCCACGGCGCCGCACGCCTTGCACTCCCACTCCGGCGGAATCTCCGCCTCTACAGAGAACGGCATCTCGAATCGATGGCCGTTCGGGCATGCGTACTCCACCGCCTGGCGCGGGGCCAGATCGATGCCGCGGTCGGTCTCGTAGCTGGTCACCACAAGTCGCGTGCCGCGGAGAGCTCGCTCACTCATGAATTCGTGCCTCCCGGGCTTGTCGCCCACAGGACAGGTGTCGCTGTCGTCGTCATCCGGTCAACGTCCGGTCGGCGGTGAAGATTCCCGTTGAGGGACATGCGTCGCCCGTCGTGCCGCCCCTTGTTGTACCCACCAGCGCCCGGTTTGTCACATCTGACAACAGATGTCACCCAGTGTTCCCGGCACTTAAACGCGCAGTAACGGTTCATCCGGTGGGTCAAAGGCGTACACTACCGGCTCGCGGCTTTCCCTGGCGCACCGGGTCCGCCGCGAGGCGGTGCCGGGTCCCGGGCTAGGCCCCGACAGCCCCCGTCGCCGGGGTGGCGGCCTCCGCGGCCGGGACGGCCGTGGGCGCCGCGGGAGCGGATCCGAAGAGACGCAGGAAGAACTGGGCGAGCGGCCCGATCGTCACGGCGAACAGTACCGTCCCGGCGCCCATCGAACCGCCGAGCGCGAAGCCCGTCGCCAGTACCGCCACCTCGATGCAGGTGCGCACCAGGCGTACCGAGCGGCCCGTCGTGCGGTGCAGACCGGTCATCAGCCCGTCGCGCGGGCCCGGGCCGAAGCGGGCCGATATGTAGAGCCCGGTCGCCAGGCCGCACAGCACCACGGCGAAGGCCAGCAGCGGGATCCGCGTCCAGAGGGAGTGCTGGACGGGGACCAGCGTCAGTGTCGCGTCCAGTGCCAGGCCGATCACCAGCACGTTGGAGACCGTGCCCAGCCCCGGGCGCTGCCGCAGCGGAATCCAGAGCAGCAGCACCAGCGCGCCGATCAGGATCGACGCGGCGCCGATCGAGATCCCGGCGTGCCGGGCCACGCCCTGGTTGAGGACGTCCCAGGGCGACAGGCCGAGCCCCGCCCGCAGTTGCAGGCCCGCGCTCGCCCCGTACAGCGCCAGGCCCGCGTAGAGCCGGACGAGGCGGCCCGCGACGGCCGCCGCCGTGGCCCGGGCCGGTGCGGGCGGCGCCGGAACGGGCTTCGGCGCGGGTGCCGATGCGGGCGTCGGTACGGGCTCTGGCGCGGGCGTCGGCACGGGTGCCGATGCCGGCGTCGGTGTGGGCGCCGGTGTGGGCGCCGGTGTGGGCGTCGGTGTGGGCGTCGGTATGGGCACGGCCCCTCCCCTGGGAATCGCGGCCGTACCCGGCGGTGGTGCGGGTGGCCTGTCACATGGCAGTCTGTGGACTGTAAGCGATGATGATCCATGGCCAATTCCGGAAAGGTGGACCGCAAACGTGAGCCAGTGGACCGCCTCAGTGGGGGCGCAGCAACTCGCCCGTCTCCTGGACGCCCAGAGCGGGGCGGAGGCCCGGAGCGGGGTGACCCCCCTCAACGGCCGTCGCACGCCCGCCTACCGCTCGCTCGCCGACCGCGTCCGGCTGCTCGTCCTGGAGGGCCGGATCCCGGTGGCCGCCCGGCTGCCCGCCGAGCGGGAGCTCGCCACTGCCCTCTCCGTCAGCCGGACCACCGTCGCCGCCGCCTACGAGGCGCTGCGCGGCGAGGGGTTCCTCGAATCCCGGCGCGGGGCCGGCAGCTGGACCGCCGTGCCCGCCGGCAGCCCGCTGCCCACCCGGGCGCTGGACCCCCTGCCGCCGGAGACCTCCGGCTCGATGATCGACCTCGGCTGCGCCGCGCTGACCGCCCCCGAACCCTGGCTCACCCGGGCCTTCCAGGGAGCGCTGGAGGAACTGCCGCCCTACGCGCACACCCACGGCGACTACCCCGCCGGCCTGCCCGACCTGCGCCGGGCCGTCGCCGACCGCTACACCGCGCGCGGCATCCCCACCATGCCCGAGCAGATCATGGTGACCACCGGGGCCATGGGCGCCGTCGCCGCCATCGGCCGGCTGCTGGCCGGGCGCGGCGAGCGGGTGGCCGTCGAGTCACCGTCGTACGCCAATGTCCTTCAGCTCCTGCGTGAGGCCGGTGCCCGGCTCGTACCCGTCGGGATGGCCGACCGGCTCGGCGGCTGGGACCTGCCCGCCTGGCGCCAGGTCCTGCGGGACGCCGCCCCCCGGCTGGCCTACGTGATCGCCGACTTCCACAACCCCACCGGCGCCCTCGCCCCCGAGGCCCAGCGCCGCGAACTCGTCGAGGCGGCCCGGGCCGCCGGCACCGTACTGGTCGCCGACGAGACCATGACCGACCTCGCCCTGGAACCCGGGCTCGCCATGCCCCGCCCCGTGTGCGCCTTCGACCCGGCCGGCAGCACGGTGGTCACCGTGGGATCCGCCAGCAAGTCGTTCTGGGCCGGCCTGCGGATCGGCTGGGTACGCGCCGCCCCCGAGGTGATCCGCAGCCTCGTCGCGGCCCGCGCCTATGCCGACCTCGGCACGCCCGTACTGGAACAGCTCGCCGTCACCCGGCTGCTGGACACCGGCGGCTGGGACGAAGCCGTCGCCGCGCGCCGCGCCGAAGTGCGCGACAGCCGCGACGCCGTCGTCGCCGCCCTCGAAGCGCGGCTGCCCGACTGGGAGTTCACCGTCCCGGAGGGCGGGCTCACCCTGTGGGTACGCACCGGCGGGCTGTCCGGCTCGCGGATCGCCCAGGTCGGGGAACGGCTGGGGGTACGCGTGCCGTCCGGTCCGCGGTTCGGCGTGGACGGCGCTTTCGAAGGGTACGTACGGCTGCCGTTCACCGTCACCGGGCCGGTCGCCGACGAGGCGGTGTCCCGGCTCGCCGAGGCCGCCCGGCTGGTGGCCAGCGGGGCTCCCGTGGCGGCCGACGCGCCCCGCACTTTCGTGGCCTGAGGGGCCTGAGGGGCCTGAGGGGCCTGAGGGGTCGGCGGGGAACGCGGTCGCGGCGTCCGCCGCCCGGCGGTCGGCGGGGCCCGCGTGACGGCCCGTGCTCTCGTGGACTGTGGGGGGCGCGGTGTAGGCGCCGGCGCCGTCGGCCGGGCCCCCGGCCGGGGCGCCCGTCGGCACGTGCCCCGCTTCCGCGACGCCGGGCCATGGGCCGGTCCGCCGGACGGCGTCGTGGGCGGGGAACCCTCCCGCGCCGTGGCCGGAGCGTCCCGGAGCCGGGGCGTCCGGCGGGGAGCCGGCGCCCTGAGTACTCCCGTACCCCGGGGCGCCCGGCGGGGGATACGCGGCGAGGTCCGCCGGGAAGCGGCCCGAGGCATCGACCGGAGCGTGGGCCGCCGCTCCCGGCCCGTGGCCGGTGAGGTCCGCGTGAAGGCCGGGGCCCACGTGCGCCGCGGGGTCCGCGGCGTAGGGGTACGAGACGTCGGCCGGGGCCGCGCCCGGGGTGTCCGCCGCTGCGTGACTTCCCGTCTCGGGCCGGCGGCCGGCGCGCCCGGGGCTCCCGGGGGCCGAGGGATCCACCGTGAAGCGGCCCGGGACGCCCGCCGGCGCGGCATGCCCGGCGCCCGGCAGGAGACCGGCGTAGCCACTGTCGCCATAGGGCGAATGCCCGGGGGCGTAAGGGTCCGGCGCGCCGGCCGAGGGGCCGCCCGGGGCGGTTGCCGACGGGGGCGCTCCCCCTCCGGGACGGAAGCCGCCGTGCCGGAGATCGCCGTGGGCCGAAGGGGCCGTCGTGGTGCGGCCCGGGCGAGGGGTTTGAGGTCCGGCCGGCGTTCCGTCGGCGAGGTTCGCGGCGTGCCGGGCGTCGTGGAGCGACGGGTCTGCCGTGGTGTGGCCGGGGTGGGCGGTCTGGGGTGCGGTTGGTGTTCCGTGGGTGAAGTCTGCCGGGGTGTGGTGTCCGGTGTCCGGTCGGTGGGTGGCGTGCCGGGCGTCGTCGTGGGCCGAGGGATCTGCCGTGACATGGCCCGGGCGGGCGATCTGAGGTGCGGTTGGCGTTCCGTGGGCGAGGTTCGCCGGAGCCTGGTGCCCGGTGTGCGGTCGGTGGGTGGCGTGCCGGGCGTCGTCGGACGAAGGGGTCGCTGCGGTGTGGCCCAGGTGGGGGGTCTGGGTTCCGGTCGGAGCTCCGTGGGTGGCGTGTGGGGCGTCGGCGTAGGGCGAGGGGGGTGTGGCATGGGCCGCAGGGCCGCCCGGGGTATTCGCCGACATGTGGCCGGCGGTCTCCGGCCGGTGGCCGGTGCTGTGGGCGTCCTTGGGGACCGCGTAGTACCCGGAGTCCGTCGTCACCCGGCCCGCGCCGGCCGGTCGGCCGTCTTCGGGGGACGGGGGACTCGGCGCGTAGTGGCCCGCGTGCCGCCCCGGCGTACCGCCCGCCGCTTCCGGCCGGTGGCCGGCCTGCGGCCAGGCCCCTTCCGGGGCGGAGGGGTGGCCCGTCGTGAGGTGACCGGAGCCGTCGGCCGGAAGGCGGTCGACGAGGCGGGCGGCGTCGAAACCCGCATTCCCGTCGGCCGGGAAGCGGCCCGGCGCTTCCGTCGGCGTGGTCCCGGAGCTGTTCGTCGGGGCGTGGCCCTGGGCGTCGGCCGGATGGCGGTTGGTGAGGTGGGCGGCGTCGAAACCCGGATCCCCGTCGGCCGGGAAGCGGCCCGGCGCCTCTGTCGGCGTGGTCCCGGAGCTGTTCGTCGGGGCGTGGCCCTGGGCGTCGGCCGGATGGCGGTTGGTGAGGTGGGCGGCGTCGAAGCCCGCATTCCCGTCGGCCGGGAAGCGGCCCGGCGCCTCTGTCGGCGTGGTCCCGGAGCCGCCTGCCGGGGCGTGGTCCCAGGTGTCCGCCGGCTCTCGGCGGTTCCCGCCGGCCGGGAAGCGGCCCGGCGCCTCCGTCGGCGTGGCCCCGGAGCCGTTCGCCGGGGCGTGGCCCCGGGCGTCCGCCGGAAGGCGGTCGGTGAGGTGGGCGGCGTCGAAGCCCGGATCCCCGCCGGCCGGGAAGCGGTTCGGCGCTTCCGCCGGCGTGGTCCCGGAGCCGCCTGCCGGGGCGTGGCCCCAGGCGTCTGTCGGCTCTGGGCGGCTCCCGCCGGCTGCGAAGCGGCCCGGCGCTTCCGTCGGCGTGGGGCCGGGGCCGTCCGTCGGTGCGTGGCCCCAGGTGTCCGCCGGCTCTGGGCGGCTCCCGCCGGCCGGGAAGCCGCCCGGCGCCTCCGCCGGCGCGGGGCCGGAGCCGTCCGTCGGGGCGTGGCCCCAGGCGTCCGTCGGCTCCGGGCGGCTCTCGCCGCCCGCGAGCGCCCCCGTGCCGGTGCCGCCGGAGGTCGGGGTGTTCTCCCGCGTGTAGCCGGGCTCCGGCCGGGTGCCGAGCCGTTCGGTGGGTGGCCACGGTGGGAGGAGGTCCGCGACCGCGCGGCGGTGCGGCTCGGGGGCGCCCTCGTCGTACGGGTCCGGGGTGGCCGGCACCTGGAGGCGGTGTACCGGGCCGGTGCCCAGGCGGGCGTAGCCCCGCCCGGCGGGCACCTCGTTGACGGGCGTGGTCTGCGGCAGCTCGCCGAGCGTGCCGCGCACCTGGCCGGCCGCGACCGGTCCCAGGACCACCCGGGCCCGGGTGTGGGCGAGCACCGCCTCGGTCAGCAGCCGCTCGCTCTCCAGCTGTTCGCCCAGGGCGACGGTCACGTTGGCGGCCCGGCCGTGCCGGAGCGGCACCTGGAGCAGCTCCTGCGGGTCGGGGCGTCCTTCGGCGACGGCGAGGGCGCTGAGCGCGGCGGGCCGGTCGACGACGATCCACAGCGGGCGGCGGACGTCCTCCGGGGCGGGACGGCCGTGCTGCCGGGCCGTGTTGGTGGCCACCAGCCGCCGTTGGGTCTCCTGCGCGGCCCACTCCAGGGCGGCCACCGCGCCGGGCGGCGCGGACTCGACGGCCAGTACGCCCTCCCGGCCGGCCAGGCACGCGTACTCGCCCGCCCCGCCTCCGTCCACGATCACCACGTCCCCGTGGTGGAGCGCCTGCAGCAACACCGAGCGCAGCAGCGTCGTGACACCGCTCGCGGGCCGGCCGAGGGCCAGCAGGTGGGGCTCGGACGACCGCTGGCCGGTGCGCCAGATGACGGGCGGCACGTCGCGCGTCCCCTCCCCGTCGGTCACCGGCAGGGTGCGCTGGACGGCCTCCGGGTCGGTGAAGCCCAGCAGGACCTCGCCGGGGGCGGTCACGAAGCGCTGCGCCCGGATGTCGGCCGGCAGGGCGGGCAGCGCCGACAGGTCGAGGACGCCCTCCTCCTCGTCCCAGACGAAGCGGTACTCCCGGCCCCGGCCCGCCTTGGTCTGCAGCAGGTGTTCGATCCGGGCGCGGGCCTCGCTCTCCCCGTCGGTGAAGTACGCGGGGTAGCGCAGCCGCAGGGCGACCAGCCGGCCCTCGTCGTCGAAGGCGTGGTCGTCGAAGGCCTGCCGCCAGCCGCCCCCGTGGGAGTAGAGCGGCGTCGGGTCGAGCGGCGAGGAGAAGTACGGGACGAGGGCCTCGTACAGGGCCTGGAGCCGCCCCTCGACCGGGTCCTGACGGGCCGTCGGGGCCGTGGCGCGGTCCCGGCCGCGCCACGCCCCGGCCGCCAGCAGCGCGGCGGCGGCCAGCGGGGGCCCGTAGGGGATGAGGGCGACGATGAGCATGCAGGAGGCGGCCAGCAGCAGGGCGGCGCCGCGCCGGTCCCGGGGGGTGCGGGCCCAGCCGCGCCGGCCGGCCGCCGCCAGCGAGCGCAGACCGCGGCCGATGGTGATGACCGGGTGCAGCACGTCGCGGGCGGTGTCGGTGACGCTGTGGGCGAGCTCCCGGCCCGGGGACGGGGCTCGGTCGGTCAGGGTGCGGGGGACTCCGCGCCGGCCCATGGCGGCCTCCTGACGTCGGGGTGGGGTGGGACTTCGGAGTGGACGGGTGCCGTGCGCGGCGGGACGGTCGGGCGCCGCGCGCGGCGGGCGGTCAGAACCGCAGCCCGCCCAGCAGCCCGGCCAGGCTCGCGCCGCCCGCCTTGATGCTGGGGGCGATGGCCGTGCCGGCGAGGTAGAAGCCGAACAGGGCGCAGACGAGGGCGTGGCTGGCCTTGAGACCGTCCTTGCGGAAGAACAGGAACACGACGATGCCCAGCAGCACGACGCCGGAGATGGAGAGGATCATGAAGGTCTCCTGTTGGTGGGGCGGTCACCATGAGTCCTCCCAGCGTCACAGCAAGCGGGAATCCGGACATCCGGGAAGAGGCAAGCGAGTGACGCGCGGCCGGTTCACCCGCTCGGCCGCGAGCGGGCCGTCAAGGCTCCGGGGCGGGGCGGGCGTACGTAGGGTGGGCTCTGGGAAAGATCGATAACCGGGCCGCGCACCGGCCCCGGACCGGGAGTCGAACCGGCCCCGGACCGGAGTCGAACCGGCCCGGCCGGGGCCGCGCACCGGCCCCGGACCGGACCGCCGACCGGTCCGCGAACCCGCCCGTGCCGGGCCCGCGGGGGCCCGGCGGAACGCCCGGCCCCCGCCGTGGGGGCCCCGACCCCGAGGACCGCCGACCATGCCCGAGCCGACGCCCGACGCCGAGCCCGCCCCCGAACCCGCGCACGACCCCGAGGTGCTCCAGCTCGCGGCCAAGGTCTTCGACCTGGCCCGGCACGGGGACACCGACACCCTCGCCGCCTACGTGGACGCCGGGGTGCCGCCGAACCTGACCAACGACCGGGGCGACACCCTCGTGATGCTCGCCGCCTACCACGGGCACCCCCGGACCGTCGCCGCGCTGCTGGAGCGGGGCGCCGACCCGAACCGGGCCAACGACCGGGGGCAGACCCCGCTGGCCGGTGCCGTCTTCAAGGCCGAGGACGAGGTGGTCCGACTGCTGGTCGAGCACGGCGCCGACCCCGCGGCCGGGGTGCCCTCGGCGGTGGAGACGGCCGGTATGTTCGGCCGGCAGGACCTGCTGGAGCTGTTCGGGGGCGCCTGACAGGGCCCGAGGGGCCGGACGCCGGAGACGTGACGCGCCCGGCTCCGGGGGCGCAGGTTTCACCTGTGGCGTCCGGGCAAGACGCATCCGCGTGAGTCATAAGCGAATAAACAGCGCCAAAGTGCGTACCCGTACCGGAAGGGACCAACGGGACCACGTGTCCCGCCAGACTCTCCGACAGGTGATCATGGGCGCCGAGCGCAGACGAACCCCGAACACCGTGCGGGGTGCCCCCGCGCGGGGAGGCACCTCGTCCACGGACCGCCTGCTCCGCACGCTGCTGCGGCGGAACAAGACGTCCCTGAGCATCGAGGAGGTCACGGTCGCGGACCGCCCGGAGGTCCGCCGTGCCGTGTCCGCCGCGGCGCTCGGGAACATGATGGAGTGGTTCGACTTCGGCGTGTACGCCTATGTGGCGGCCACGCTCGGCAAGGTCTTCTTCCCCTCCAGCTCGCCCGGCGCCCAGGTCGTCTCGGCCTTCGCCACCTTCGCCGCGGCCTTCCTGGTCCGCCCCCTGGGCGGGCTGGTGTTCGGGCCGCTCGGCGACCGCGTCGGCCGGCAGCGCGTCCTCGCCGCCACCATGATCATGATGGCGATCAGCACCTTCGCCGTCGGGCTGCTGCCCACCTACGGGACCGTCGGCTTCGCCGCTCCCGTCCTGCTGCTGCTGTGCCGGCTGGTGCAGGGCTTCTCGACCGGCGGCGAGTACGCCGGAGCCACCACGTACATCGCCGAGTACGCCCCCGACAAACGCCGCGGCTTCCTGGGCAGCTGGCTCGACTTCGGCACCTTCGTCGGCTACGCGCTCGGCTCCGGCCTGGTCACCGTGCTCACCGCCGTCCTGGGCGACGACGGGATGACGGACTGGGGCTGGCGGCTGCCCTTCCTGCTCGCCGGCCCGCTCGGCCTGATCGGCCTCTACATGCGGATGAAGCTGGAGGAGACGCCCGCCTTCCGCGCGGCGGCGGAGGCCGGGGTCGCCCCCGCGGGCCGGGACGAGGAGGCGGTGGCCGAGGGCACCGAGGAGGCCCGCCAGTCCGGCCACGGCCGGCTGCGCGAGATCTTCACCAAGCACTGGCACGCCGTGCTCATCTGCATGGGCCTGGTGATCGTCTACAACGTCACCAACTACCTCGTCACGTCCTACCTGCCCACCTACATGACCGAGACCCTGGGCAAGGACCCGACCACCGCCCAGCTGCTGATCCTCGGCACCATGATCGTGGTGGCACTCACCATCACCACCGTCGGCCGCTCGTCCGACCAGTGGGGCCGCCGGCCGATGTTCATGGTCGGCAGCGCGGCGCTGGTGGCCCTGGCGATCCCGGCGATCCTGCTGGTCCAGTGCGGGGGAGCGCTGCTGCCGGCCCTCGGCTGCCTGATGCTCGGGCTGCTGCTCGTCGTCTTCGCCGGCACCGCGGCCTCCACGCTCCCGGCCCTCTTCCCGACCCGGATGCGCTACGGCGCGCTCTCGGTGTCGTTCAACATCTCCGTCTCGCTGTTCGGCGGCACCACCCCGCTGGTGGTCTCCGCGCTGCTGGAGCAGACGGACAACCACATGATCCCCGCCTACTACCTGATGGCGGCCGGCGCCATCGGCTTCGTCTCCGCCTTCTTCCTGCACGAGACGGCGGGCAAGCCGCTGCGCGGCTCCGGGCCGATGGTCGAGAGCCCCGAACAGGCCCGCCGCCTGGTCGCCCGCAGCCGCACCGAGGCCGGCCGCCGGGCCAGGGAGGCCTGGCTCCACCTCCGCCACCCGGGCCGGGCGCACGACGACTCCGGGCCCTCCGACGGGCCGCGGGACGACCGCTCCTGACCCGCGTCACCCACCACACGGCCGCGCCGCCCTCCCGGGAACCCCGGGAACGGGCGGCGCGGCCGTGTCCGCTCAAGCGGTCTCAGGCGGCCCGTCTCAGGCGGTCTCAGGCGGTCCGTCCGTCCCCCGCCTCCGGAGCGGTGCCCGGCCCGGGCGCGCTCTCCGGGGCGGCGCCCGGCGCGCCGTCCGTACCGTCCGGCACCCGCAGCCGGTGGGTGAGCCGGCGGGCCTCGGCCAGCAGCGAGCCGATCAGCTCCATGGCCTCCGGATCGGTCGACGCCCGCTCGGCCAGCCGGGCCCGCAGCGTCCCGTGCGCCGTCTCCACCCCGCGCAGCTCCCGCAGCAGCTCCTCCCGGGCGGCGGCCGGGTCGTCCCCGGTCACCGTGCGGCCGTACGCGCACAGGGCCCGTGCGACGCGGCGCAGGAAGTCGCCGTACGGGCGGGTGGCCTCCGGGCCGGGCAGCCGGCGGGGGTGGTGCGCGTCCGTGGCCTCCGCGAGGGTGCGCGTCAGCCCCTCCAGGTGGTCGACGACGTGCTCCAGGGTGTGCGCCGTCTCCTCGTACGACGGCTTCGCCCGCCACAGGAGCTCGCTCCGGCGGCGGTGCGGGTTGAACCGGGCGCTCTCCTCGGCCCACCCGATCGCCGACCGGACCCCGGCCAGCAGCCGGGGCAGCCGCCGGACCCGCTCCTGCCAGGCGACCGCCCGAGCGTGGTCACAGCCCTCGGCGACCCCTTCGGCCAGCGCGTCGAGGATCGTCCGGCACTCGGTGACCACCTCGCCGATGGCGTCCCGGGCGCTGCGCAGCGAGACCGGCGGCAGGACGAACGCGTTCACCGCCACCCCCACCACCGCCCCGAGCAGCGCGGCCAGCACCCGGTCGACGGCGATGTCCACCGACCACTCGCCGCCCGCGAGGGTGAACAGCGCCGAGGTGGCGCCCGCCAGGCCCTGGTCGCCGAAGTGCTGCCAGTTGCCGATCAGCAGGGCCACCGGCAGCACCACGGCCATGGCCGTCAGGGTGCCGCCCAGCAGCATGCCGCCGGCCGTCGCCATGACCGTCCCCAGGGCGATGGCCAGGGTCTGCTGGGCCGCCTGCGCCAGCGACCGGTAGACCGTCGTACGGACCAGCAGCAGCGCCACCCAGGGGGCCATCAGCGCCAGCGTGTTCTTCAGCAGCCAGGCGGCGAGGGCCCAGGCGGCCACCGACGCCAGCGTGGCCTTGAAGGCCAGCACCACCAGCTCCCGTTCCCGGCCGGGCCCCTGCCAGGCCCGGCGCAGCGCCCGCCCCGCCGCCGCGACCTCTTCCACCGCTCTGCGCCACATCGTTCTCTCTCGCCACACCTCTTGTGTGTGCCACGTCCGGGCGGATCCATGTCCGGCCGGGCGGGCGGCCGGACCCCGGAGGGCGGGGGAAGGCGAAATGTGAGAACGCTTTCTTAGGTCCGTTCACTATCAACTCCCCATGCGCATCACGAACTCACGTCACGTCGTCCGCGCCGTGGCGGTCGCCCTCGCGGCGACCCTCCCGTGCGTCACCCTCGCCACATCCGCCGACGCGGCCCCCACGCCCTCCCGGACCGCGGCCGGCCCCCGGGTCCACGGCGGCCTCGTCGACATCCCCATCCGCGGCGGCACCGCCACCGTCGACCCGGCCACCCTGCGGGTGACCGCCCGTACCGCCGGCGGCACCGTCGAACTGTCCGCCCCCGCCGCCCAGCCGCCCGGCACCCCCGGCCGCGTCACCACCACCGCCGACGGGGCACGCTGGACCTACCCGCGCACCGGCCTCACCGTCACCGCCCGCGCCGACCACGGCCGGCTGCTCGTCTCGTTCCGGGCCGGCGGCACCGCCGACACCACGCTGAACTGGCCGGTCACCGGCGCCGACCGGGCCGCGTCCAGCCTTCAGCTCGCCCGCGGCGAGGGGCTCTCGCTGCCCGTCGCCGACCGCTTCTGGAACTCCCCGCGCGCCGGCCTCGTGGACGGCGAGATCCCCGTGGACTCCGGCCTCTCCCTCCCCCTGTGGGGATACGGCCTCGGCACCGGCCAGGGCGTCGGCTACCTGGTGCCCACCGACATCGGCACCACCCTGCGCGTCACCTCCGAGGGCGGCCGGCTCCGCGCCGCCGCCGCCCACCGCTTCTCGCGCGACGAGGCCACCACCGAGTACACCGTCGCCTTCGCCCTCACCGACGGCTCCCCGGTCGCCCCCGCCCGCGAGTACCGCGCCTGGCTCGCCGAGCACGGACAGCTCGGCAGCCTCCGCCGCAAGGCCGAGGCGCTGCCCGCCACCCGGAAGCTGCTGGGCGCCTTCCACGCCTACACCTGGGGACAGGCCCGCACCGCCGAAGGCGTCCGCGCGCTGCATGCCCTCGGCGTGGACCGGATGTGGCTCGGCTACGACGCCGACGACACGCCGATGGACGCCGAGGCGGTGGCCGCCGCGAAGAAGGCGGGCTACCTCGTCGGCCCCTACGACTCGTTCGCCAACGGCCAGGACCCGAAGACGTCCGACGCCCCCACCTCCGTCTGGCCCGGCACCGTGTACCCCGACTTCTGCGTCCGCCGCGCCGACGGCAAGCCGGAGCCCGGCTTCCACGACCGGGGCTGCTACCTGAGCTCCGAGGCGTTCGAGAAGGCGGAACCGGACAAGCACTACCTCGCCGACCGCACCCGCGCCATGACCAGGAACGGCGCCGACAGCTACTTTCTCGACGTGGACGCGGCCGGCGAACTGTTCCGCGACCACAGCCCCACCCACCCGATGACCAAGGCCCGCGACCGCGCCAACCGGCTCGCCCGGATGGGCCGGCTGGCGAAGAACGACCGCCTCGTCCTCGGCTCCGAGTCCGCCGGCGCCTGGGCCAACGGCGTCCTCGCCTTCGACCACGGCTCCGGCACCCCGGTGGCCGACGGGCTGTGGAAGGCCGAGCGCGACAAGGAGAAGTGGGGCGGCTACACCCCCGCCAAGGCCCCCGGGATCTTCTTCAAGCCCGCCGAACTCCCCGCCGACGTCGCCAAGGCGATGTACGACCCGGCCTACCGCGTCCCGCTGTACGAGACCGCCCTGCACGACTCGCTCGTCAACACCGAGCGCTGGGAGCTGCCCTACGACAAGCTGCCGCGGCAGAAGACGACGCGGGCGCTGCTCGCCATGCTCTACAACACCCCGCTCAACTTCGTCCTCGACGGCCCGTCGATCAAGGAGCGGGGCAAGGAACTGGCCGCCCTCCAGCGGTACTTCTCGCCGCTCCACAAGGCGGCGGGAACGGAGGCGATGACGGACTTCCGCACCCTCACCGGCGACCGCGCGGTCCAGCGGACGGTCTTCGGCGACGGCGTCCTCACCGTGACGGCCAACTTCGGCACGGCGGCGTACCGGGGGGTGCCCGGCGGCTGCGTGGACGCCAAGCTGAAGGGCGACGCGAAGCCGCGCCGGCTCTGCCCGGCGGACGTCGACCGGTAGCGGGGGCGGGGGGGGGGGGGGGGGGGGGGGGGG